>CAXMQC010000326.1:0-4502 GCA_964195285.1 Akkermansiaceae bacterium | reverse complement strand
GCCGGCACCTTCCGCCCAACCCATTTCCGTGGCGTGAAGCCAGGGTAAAACCGGTGTGATTACAACAATATCCAGGCCCCGAGCCCGAGGAAACAGGAGAATCCAACGACGTCGGTAATGGTGGTCAGGAAGACGGCGGAGGCGACAGCCGGGTCGGCGCCCCAATGATCCAGCGCCAGCGGGATCAACGTGCCTGCCAGCCCCGCCACCAGCAGGTTCAGCACCATGGCGGCGGCCAGCACGCCGCCGATCGCCGGGCTGGCGAACCAGAACCAGCCAATCAGGCCCATGACGGCGGCGAACAGGACACCGTTGATCAGCCCGACCAGGCTTTCCTTGGCGACGGCGCGCAGGGCCCGGCTGGTCGTCAGCTCCTTCATCGCCAGCGCCCGCACCGTGACGGTCAGTGTCTGGGTGCCGGCATTGCCACCCATCGAGGCGACGATCGGCATCAGGATGGCCAACGCCACGACCTTCTCGATCGCGGCATCGAACATCGCGATGACGAACGAGGCCAGAATCGCCGTCGCCAGGTTCAGCAACAGCCATGAAAACCGCGAACGCGTGGTGGCGACGACGGCGCTGTAGTAATCGTCGTCACCCATGCCGGCCAGGCGCATCATGTCTTCCTCGTGCTCCTCCTCGATCACATCGACCACGTCGTCGACGGTGATCACGCCGATCAGCCGGCCGGAATCCTCGATCACCGGCGCCTCGACCAGCGCATATTGCCGGAACAGGAAGGCCACATCCTCCTGGTCCATGGTGACTGGGATGGGGCGGAACTCCTCGTCCATGATTTCGGTGATCAGCACCGGGCGGCTGGTCCGCAGCATGCGGCTCAACGGCAATGTGCCAAGTGGCCGATGGGTCGGGTCGACGACCACGAGATCGTAGAAATCGTCCGGCATCTCGGCGTCGGAGCGCATAAAATCGATGGTCTCGCCGACGGTCCAGACGGCGGGGATCGCCACCACCTCGCGGCGCATCAGGCGGCCGGCGCTGTCCTCGGGCCAGGCCAGCGCCTCCTCGTAGAGCACGCGCTCTCTGTCCGGGATGGCCTCCAGAAGCTCCTTCTGTTCGGCCTCGTCGAGATCCTCGATCAGATCGACGGCATCGTCGGATTCCAGCTCGTGGACGACGGCGGCAAGCTGGCCGGTATCTAACAGGCCCAGCATGTCCTCGCGGACTGTCTCGTCGAGATGGGCGATGACCTCGGCGTCCAGCGTGTCGCCGATCGCCTGGATGACGACGATACGGTCGGTGGAACCAAGATGCTCCAGCAAATCGGCAAGGTCTGCCGCATGCAGATCGGCGACCAGCGAAGGGATGTCCTCGCGCCGGTCTTCCTGGACCGCCAGGCTGATGTCGCGGACCAGATCGTCGGTCAGGCCATAGAGACCTTCGAGCTCGTTCTCGCGCTCGCTCGACGCTTCCCAGGGTTCGATCTCGGGGCCGGATTCCGTCATCTGATTCTGCCCGTCTCCTTTACTTCGGCCTGGGCGTCCACCACCGCCAGCGCCGACATGTTGACAATACCACGGCTGGTGACCGACGGTGTGAGGATATGTATCGGTTTGGCCATGCCAAGCAAAATCGGGCCGACCGGCTGCCCCTCGCCCAGTACCTTCAGCAGATTGTACGAGATGTTCGCGGCATCCAGCGACGGCATGATCAACAGGTTGGCGCTGCCTTCCAGCCGGGAAGCGGGAAAGACGCGGTCGCGGATTTCCTCGACCATCGCCGAATCGGCGTGCATTTCACCGTCGACTTCGAGGCCGGGCTGGTCGTTCTGCAATATTGCCACGGCCTGTTTCATCATCCGCGCCGAGTCGGACTCCAGCGAGCCGAAGTTGGAATGGGACAGCATGGCGATCTTCGGTTCGATGCCGAAGCGCCGCACCTCCTCGGCCGCCAGCATGGTCATCTCGGCGATGCCCGCCGCGTCACGCTCGCGATGGACATGGGTATCGGCGATGAAATAGGTGCCCTTGTCGAGCACCAGCACCGTCAGCGCGGCGACGGTGTTGCTGCCCTCGCGCATGCCGACGGTATCCAGCGCGTGGTGCAGATGACGTTGGTACCGGCCAACGGAACCGGCGATCGCGGCGTCCGCCTCGCCCCGGCGGACCATCAGCCCGGCGATCACGGTGGTGCGGGTACGCACCATGGCGCGGGCGTAATCCGGCGCCACGCCGTTGCGTGCCTGCAAATCGTGATAGAGGTTCCAGTAATCGTCGTAGCGGGGATCGTCTTGCGGGTCGCAAAGCTCGAATTGCTCGTCGATTTTCAGCCGCAGCCCCAGTTTTTCGATCCGCGATTCCACGACGCGCCGCCGGCCGATCAGGATCGGCCGGGCCAGCCCCTCGTCCACCACGACCTGAACGGCGCGCAGCACACGCTCTTCCTCGCCCTCGGCATAGACCACGCGCTTGGGGTCGGCCCGCGCCGCCGTGAAGACCGATCTCATCAGGAAGCCGGAGCGGAAGACGAACCCCGAAAGCTGTTCACAGTAGGTGTCGAAATTCTTGATCGGCCGTGTCGCCACGCCGGACTCCATCGCCGCCTTCGCCACGGCCGGCGCGATCGCCATCACCAGGCGCGGATCGAAGGGGCGCGGGATCAGATATTCGGGCCCGAAATTCATTTCCTGCCCGCCATAGGCCTTGGCGACAACATCCGACGCCTCGACGCGCGCCAGGTCGGCCAGGGCATGGACGCAAGCGATCTTCATCTGCTCGTTGATTTCGGTTGCGCCGACATCCAGCGCCCCGCGGAAGATGAAGGGGAAACACAGCACGTTGTTGACCTGATTGGGGAAATCCGAGCGGCCGGTGGCGATTATCGCGTCGGGTCGCGCCTTGCGGGCCGCTTCGGGCATGATTTCGGGCACCGGATTGGCCAGCGCCATGATCAGCGGCTTGTCGGCCATGCGTTTGACCATCGCGGGCTTGAGGACGCCCGGGGCCGACAGACCGAGAAACACATCGGCGCCGTCGATCGCCTCGCTCAATTTGCGTTTATCGGTCTTGCGGGCATAGCGCGCGCGGCGCGGATCCATGTCTTCCTTGCGCCCCTTATAGATCACGCCATGGATGTCCGTCGCGAAGACGTTTTCGCGACGCAGACCCATATCGACCAGCAGGTCCAGGCAGGCGATCGCCGCCGCGCCGGCGCCGGACGTCACCAGCTTTGCATCCTCCAGCTTCTTGCCGACGATCGACAGGCCGTTCCAGATGGCGGCGGCCACGATAATCGCGGTGCCGTGCTGGTCGTCGTGGAAGACCGGGATATTCATGCGCTCGCGCAGGCGCTCCTCGATCTCGAAACATTCCGGCGCCTTGATGTCTTCCAGATTTATCGCACCGAAGGTGGGCTCCAGCGCCGCCACCGTCTCGATGAAGAGGTCCGGGTCGGTCGCATCGACCTCGATATCGAAGACGTTGATGCCGGCGAATTTCTTGAACAGGACCGCCTTGCCCTCCATCACCGGCTTGGAGGCCAGCGGGCCGATCGTACCCAACCCCAGCACCGCCGTGCCGTTGGTAATCACGCCGACCAGATTGGCGCGCCCGGTCAGTGTCGCGGCGTCCGCCGGCTTGCCGGCGATCGCCATGCAGGCCGCCGCCACGCCCGGCGAATAGGCCAGCGCCAGATCGCGCTGGTTGGCCAGCGGCTTGGTTGCCACAATGGCCAGCTTCCCCGGTGGGTTCATGCGGTGATAGGCGAGTGCGTCCTCGTCCAGGCTCTTGTCTGTCGGCATTCGGCGCTCCCTGCTTTAGCGGAAATTTATACCAAGGTTCGTTGATAATGACCTATTTGTCCGGATAATGGAAAGGCCCGCTTCATGGCGGGCCTTCCGGAAGATAAACCAAGGCTCGAAAATAATGGTGCGGTCGAGAAGACTCGAACTTCCACGGGATTTCTCCCACAGCGACCTCAACGCTGCGCGTCTACCAATTCCGCCACGACCGCAAAACTCTGCATGAGCCTCTATAACCGTTGTGCTAACTATAGCGGCTTCAGGATGCCGGGATGTAGCAAATGACCGCCACAATATCAAGAACAAGCGTGCGACCGGGAACGGCCGAGCCGGAATGGCTGGTTTCCGAGGCGCCGGTGGACTACGAGGCCGCCATCGCCGCGATGGAAGAACGGGTCGCCGCAATCCGCGAGGGCGGCGCGCCGGAACTGGTCTGGCTGCTGGAACATCCGCCGCTCTATACCGGCGGCACCAGCGCAAAACCGGCTGATTTGCTGAACCCCGGAGCCTTGCCGGTGTATGACACCGGCCGCGGCGGCCAGTATACCTGGCACGGCCCCGGCCAGCGCGTCGCCTATGTGCTGCATGACCTGCGGCGGCGCGGGGCGGATGTGCGCGGCCATGTGCGGCGGCTCGAGGACTGGATTATCCGGGCGCTGGAACAATTCAATGTAACAGGCGAGCGCCGCGAGGGCCGCGTCGGTATCTGGGTCGATCGCGGCGCCGGTCGCGAGGACAA
>CAXMQC010000325.1:0-4499 GCA_964195285.1 Akkermansiaceae bacterium | reverse complement strand
GCTCCACCCCGGCGTCAAATGCCGGCCGCGCCTCGCCAGGCCGGCCGCGCAGCAACCAGTCGACAAGCTGGCTGACCGTGTGCAATCCGTCCATCATGCCGGGCTGCATGGCCGTCGAGGGCCGCGGCTGGCCGGCGAGGTAATGCAATGCCGTCGCCATATCTTGCGGGCTGCGCACACCGTCATTGACCAGCATCCTGACCAGACCCATTTCCTGGGCCCGCGAAGCGCGGATATATTGCTCTTTACGCGGCACCGTACGGGGCACCAACAGGCCTGGTTTGTCGAACGAGAGTATTTCACAAAAGGTGTTGTAGCCGCCCATGGCGACCACACCGATGGCCTGGTCGATCAGACTTTCGATATGGGCATCGAAGGTGATGACCTCGACATTGGGCAGCCTGTCGGCCCGTGTCTGGAATTCCACCTGGTTTTCCGACGCCATGAAGGGACCAAGCACCAGTAACGCCGGATGCGGAATGCCAGGGTCGGTTTCGTAGGCGCTGAGCACCCAGTCGACCATTTCCTGGCCGTCGCCACCGCCGCCCGGCGTGACCAGCAAATAGGGCGCCGCGATCTTGTTCAGCGGCGCGTGCGCCGGTGGGTCGGCGGGGAGTTCGCGCCGCAAATAGCCGGTAAAGCGCACCTTGTCGCGGACCATCCGCGGCATGCCGAGCCCGGCCAGCGGGTCGTATAATTCCGGGTCGCCATAAACCCAGATTTCGTCGTAAAGGTCACGCAGCGCCGGCAATGCCCGTTTGCGCGCCCATTCGGTTCGCAGTGTCGCCGGATCGTCCAGCACGTCGCGCAGGCCCAATACCAGCGGCGTACCTTTGCTTTTCAACAGCGCCAACGTGCTGGCCACTTCGCCGCGCAGACCCAGCGGCTCCTTGTCGACGATAAATATGTCCGGATTGAAGGCTTCGGCGGTGTGTTGAACGATCGAGGCGCGGATCTCCAGCATCTCCTCGATGTCGATATGCAGCGCCAGCGAGGTGTATTCGCCATTGCGCAGTTTGATGACGCCGGGGACGCGCACGAAATCGACCCGCGCGCGGAAATCGAAATTACCAATGATCGGCGACCCCGACAGGATCAGGACCGACATGTTGCGGTCGTAGCCCACCAACGAATGGGCGATCGCCCGACATCTGCGCAAATGACCCAGCCCGAACGAATCGTGGCTGTAAATCAGCACGCGTGTGTCTTTGTGCCTGCCCATGACACGCTCCCAACCAATTGAAGACGGCCTACCCCTTCAGGGCCTCGGCGGTGGGTACCATCTAGCTGTACTACACCACTGTTTTACGACACTGACAGGCGACTATGCACAATAACGCCGTTTCCCGGAAGAAACTTTTTTCAAGTTATCGTTAACGGGGCTTTGGGAATTACACTCCATTAGTCTAACATCGCCGTCCAATAATGGCGCAGGGGGCGGCTGGGGAGGATGGATTCCACCATCTTCAAATTCATTATTCGCTACAGCAAGCGGCAACAGCTGTATTTGCTCGGTGTTATCGTGCTGTCCTATCCGTTTCTGTATTTGTCGCTGGACATGCCCAAGCTGATCGTGAACCGCGCCATTGGCGACGTCACCCAGGCGCCGCCCGAATTTTACGAGATTCCGCTGTTCGGTTTTCCGGTGGCTACGCTGGAAATGGAGCAGATTTCCTTCCTGCTGTTGCTCAGCACCATTTATCTGGCCCTGGTATTCGTCAATGGCGGCCTGAAATACTACATCAACGTCTATAAGGGACGGATGGGCGAGCGCCTGCTGCGCAGACTGCGTTATCAGCTTTATCAACGGATTTTGCGGTTTCCATTGCCCCATTTCCGCAAGATCAGCCAGGGTGAGCTGATTCCCATGATTACCGCGGAGGTGGAACCGATGGGCGGATTCATCGGGACCGCCTTTGCGGACCCCCTGTTCCAGGGCGGTCAATTGCTGATCATCCTCAGCTTCATCATGATTCAGGATCCGATCCTCGGGGTCGCCGCGATCGCGCTTTACCCGTTCCAGATCTATGCCATCCCGAAGCTGCAACGCGGCGTAAACCGGCTGGGCAAACAGCGGGTGCAAAATGTGCGGCGCCTGTCCGACCATCTCGGCGAGTCGGTCTCCGGTGTCGCCGAAATCCATGCCAATGACGCCGCCACGCGTGAGCTGTCGCGCTTTTCCAACCGGCTCGGCATCATTTACTGGATCCGCTACGATATTTATCGCCGGAAGTTTTTTATCAAATTTCTCAACAATTTCATCGACAAATTGACGCCGTTTTTCTTCTTCTCGATCGGTGGCTGGCTGGTCATAGAGGGCCATCTCAGTTTCGGCGCGCTTGTCGCCGTGCTGGCGGCCTATAAGGATCTGGCAAGCCCCTGGAAGGAACTGCTGACCTGGTATCAGCAGAAGGAAGATGTCCGCATCAAGTATGAGCAAGTGACCGAACAGTTCGATCCGCCCGGCATGCTGGAGGATTCGCGCCTGCTCGACGATCCGCCGGCAGAGGAAATTAGCGGCGCGATCGCGGTCCAGAATGTCAGCATCATCGACGATGACGGGTATCGGCCGCTCGACGGCGCCACGCTGGAAGCGCCGGCGGGAACACATTTGGCGCTGCTCGGGATCGGCAACAGCGGCAAGGACGAGTTGACCCTGGCCCTGGCCGGCCTGCTGGAGCCGATGAGCGGAACGATCAGTCTTGGCGGCCACGACATGTATAAGCTGCCGCACGCGGTTACCGGCCGACATATCGGGTATGCGGCGCAGAATGCGTTCATTCAGGCCGGCACGGTGTGGGAGGCGCTGACTTATGGGCTGCGGTTCCGTCCGCTGGCGCCCGCGGCGTATGATGACGACGAAAAGAAAAACCGGGCCGCCGAGGAGGCCGAAGCCACGGCGGCTGGTAATATGGCGCTGGATTTCAACGCGGACTGGATCGACTATGCGGCCGCCGGCACCGCCGATGCCGACGAACTGCACCAACGGGCGGTCGCGGTTCTGCACGCGGTTGACCTCAGCGACGATATCTATCGCTTCGGCCTGCGCGGCGTTGTCGATCCGGTGGAAAACCCCGATGTCGCCGGGAAGGTTCTGGAGGCCCGCATCGCGATGCGCCAACGGCTGGACGATCCCGGCCTTGCGGCGACCGTCGAACAATTCGATGCGGCCCACTACAATACCAATGCGACGGTTGCCGAAAACCTGCTGTTCGGCGTGCCTCTGGGCACTGCGCTGAACGATGACGGTATCGCCGAGCACCCCTATATGAAACGGGTGTTGGAAAGCGTCGGCCTGACCGGGGATTTCCTGAAGATCGGCGAGCGGGTCGCGGAAACCATGGTCGAGCTGTTCGTCGACTTGCCGCCGGGTCACGAATTTTTCGATCAGTTCAGCTTTATCTCAGCCGAAGAACTGCCGGAATTCCAGGCGATCCTTGGCCGCGCCGCGCACGGGCTGGACGGTTTGGCCGAAACCGACCGGCAGAAGCTGATGGCGCTTACCTTCAAGATGATTCCGGCGCGCCACCGCCTCGGCCTGATCGACGATCCGATCCGCGAGCGGCTGATCGAGGCGCGCCGCGCATTTGCCGCGGATCTGCCGGAAGACCTGAAGGGCGAGATCGCGTTCTTTGATGACGCCACCTATACGCCGGGCGCGACGATCCAGGACAATATCCTGTTCGGCAAACTGGTGTATGGCCAGGCGAACGCGGTGAGCCGCGTCGGCGCGCTGATCGCGGAATTGCTCGACGAGATGGGTTTGCGCGATACCATCATGCTGGTCGGTCTTGACGCCAAGACAGGTAGCGGTGGTTCTCGTCTTTCGTCCGCGCAACGCCAGAAAGTCGCGATTGCCCGCGCCTTGTTGAAGCGCCCCGGCATTCTGCTTGTTGATGACGCAATCGTGGCGCTGGATGCAGCGTCGCAAGCACGCATTCTCGAAAACGTGCTTTCCGCCCGCAAGGATGAAACGGTCATCTGGACCGCCAGCAACCCCGCGATCGCGGAGAAATTTGATCAAGTTGCCGTCATGGAAGGCGGCCGCGTCGTCGAGACGGGGTCCTACCAGGAACTTTCAAGCAAACCCGGCAGCAAGCTGGCCGAAATGCTACAAGATTAATAGGGGCGACGCGCCCCGGTCGAAGGAACAATGACATGAGCCTCCAACAGGAAGTAGACCTGCTCCGGAAAATCCCGATGTTCGCCAAGATCGAACCGGCGAAACTGAAACTGCTGGCCTTTACCAGTGAGCGGCTTTCCTATTCGGGCGGCGACGTGCTGTTTCATCAGGGCGATGCCGGCGACGCCGCCTTTGTCATTATATCCGGTCAGGCGGAGATCAGCATCGACACCGATGAGGGACCGCTTGTCGTTGCCCGGCTGAGCGACCACGATTTCGTCGGCGAGATTGCCATTCTTTGCGATGTGCCACGCACCGCGACAGTGACCGCGGTTACCAACCTTGAAGCCCTGCGCATTGCCAAGGAACTGTTTTT
>CAXMQC010000324.1:0-3955 GCA_964195285.1 Akkermansiaceae bacterium | reverse complement strand
AGTGGCCTATGTCGAACGGCCGGTGGAAGACATCTATAACGAAGCCATGGATAACATGGAGACCGGCAGATATACCCAGGCCGCCAAATCGTTTGACGAGGTCGAACGCCAGCACCCCTATTCCAAATGGGCCACCAAGGCACAAATCATGGCCGGCTATGCCCATTATATGAACGGTAAATACAACGACGCGATCGGCGCTCTGGACCGCTTCATCGACCTTCATCCGGGCCACAAGGACGCGGCTTATGCATGGTATCTCAAGGGGTTGAGCTATTACGAACAAATATCCGACGTAGCGCGCGACCAATTTATGACCCAAGCGTCTCTGATTGCTTTCGAAAATCTTGTGCGACGATTTCCAAACAGCGATTATGCCCGAGACGCGCGCCTGAAAATCGACCTGACCCACGATCACCTGGCCGGCAAGGACATGAATGTCGGCCGCTATTACTTGCGCGCCGGACATCATCTGGCGGCGATCGGGCGGTTTCGCCGGGTTGTCGATGATTGGGGTACCTCGACCCATGTGCCGGAAGCCCTGCACCGTCTGACCGAAGCCTATATGGCGCTTGGCGTCGTCGAGGAGGCGCGCTTCACGGCAGCCGTGCTGCGGCATAATTATCCGAACAGTGAATGGTACCAGGACAGCTGGGCCCTTCTGGACAGTCAGGATGTGTTGACGGCCGAAGAACGTGACCTGACACAGACCGCCGGTGTCCCCAGCAAGACCGGGGCGGCAACGAACTGATACCTAGTGTGGTGATCGCCAAGTTCTTCGTATCCAGGGCGGCCTTTCAGGTCTCTCGGCAAGGCGCGCGCACCGCCGTGATGCTGGTGCATCTCAAGGCGTGCGCAACGCGGTCCGAGGGACCTGAAAGGCCGCCCGAAGGGTCGCTTATCCAGCCCACCGGAGGGCGTCAGCGCCGCTTGACGATACGCCAGCATCGCCTGCGCGGCGCTTCCTACCCGGAGGACGGGATAAGCGATCCTGGATACGAAGAACTTGGCGATCACCACACTAGGATCGTTGGTATGATATCGCGATGCTGACGGCCCTGTCCATTCGGGACGTCGTCCTGATTGACCGGCTCGACCTTTCATTCGAAAAAGGGCTTTGCGTGCTGACCGGTGAAACCGGCGCCGGCAAGTCCATATTGCTTGATTCGCTCGGGTTGGCGGTGGGCGCGCGGGCCGAGAGCGGACTGGTGCGGCACGGCGCGGAGCGCGCGGTGGTTACCGCCATGTTCGAGGTCGGGCCCGACCATCCTGCGCGCGCATTGCTGACCGAACAGGGGCTGGACGATCCCGGCGACGAGTTGGTGCTGCGGCGCATGCTGGGCGCCGACGGACGCAGCCGCGCCTTTGTCAACGACCAGCCGGCCAGTATCGGCCTGTTGCGCCAGATTGGCGAAACGCTGGTTGAAATCCAGGGCCAGTTCGAACCGCGCGGGCTGATTGACCCCGAGACCCACCGCGCCCTGCTCGACGGTTTTGGCGGGTTGGGTGGCCAGGTGACCGAGATCCACGCGACCCACCAGGTCTGGCGCAAGGCGGCCCAAGCTGCGCAGGAGGCTGCTGACAATGCGCAAGAGGCCGCACAGGACCGGGAATTTCTGGAACATGCCGTGGCAGAACTGGCGCAACTGGACCCGCAGCATGGCGAGGAAGAAAAACTGGCCGAGCAACGCACCCGCCTGATACATTCCGAACAGCTTGTCGAGGCGCTGAACGCGGCGTCGGCGGAGCTTACCGGCGAGAACAATGTCGAAGATGCCTTGCGCCAGGCGCAACGACACCTGTCGCGCATGGCCGACAAGGCGGGCGGCATGCTGGATAGCGCCATGGCGGCGCTGGAGCGCGCGACAATGGAGACCGCCGAGGCGATTCGCGAAATCGGGGCCGCGGGTGCGGCGATCGATCCGGATCAGGGCGGCGTGGATGCGGTCGAGGAACGCCTGTTCACGCTGCGCGCCGTTGGTCGCAAGCATGGTGTCGCGGTCGACGACCTTGCCGCGCTACGCCAGCGTATGGGCGAACAATTGGCCCAGGAGCTGGATCGCAGTGGCGCGGTCGAACGCCTGAAGCAGGCCGAAAGCGAGGCGCGGGCCGGTTATCTGGAAAAAGCGACGAAGCTGGCCGCGGCGCGCAAAAAAGCAGCGGCGAAACTGGACCGCGCCGTCAACAGGGAAATGCCGCCGCTGCGGCTCGAAAAGGCGCGTTTCGTAACCACGGTGGAAGAGCGGGCAGAATCCGGCTGGACCGCGGACGGCATCGACAAGGTGGCATTTCTCGTCTCGACCAATCCCGGGGTGCCGGAAGCGCCGCTTGGCAAGGTTGCGTCGGGCGGTGAGCTGTCGCGGATCATGCTGGCGCTGAAGGTGGTCGCGGCCGAGCCCAGCAACGTGCCGACCCTGATTTTCGACGAGGTCGATGCCAATGTCGGCGGCGCCACGGCTGATGCGGTGGGCGAGCGGCTGGCGCGGCTGGCCGGCGAACTGCAGGTTCTGGTGGTGACGCATTCACCGCAGGTCGCGGCGCGCGGCCAAGACCATATGCGGGTCGAGAAAGGCGTCAACGGCGGTGAGGATACGGTCACACGCGTAACCCGGCTGAGCGAGAAAGAGCGGCGCGAGGAGGTTGCGCGGATGCTGTCGGGCGCGGCGATCACCGAGGAAGCGCGCGCCCAGGCGGCCCGCTTGATTGAAGAGGCCGACGCATGACACCCGGCGTTCCGGTGGACAAACTGAGCCGCGCCGAGGCAAAATCTGAGCTGGCGCGTCTTGCCGCCGAAATCAAACATCATGACGGACTATACTACCAACACGCCCAGCCGGAGATCAGCGACGCCGATTACGACGCACTGAAACGACGCAATTCGGCGATCGAGGGACAATTCCCGGATCTGATCCAGCTGGACAGCCCGTCGAAGCGGGTCGGCGCGGCCCCGGCCGCCGGCTTCGCCAAGGTACGTCATGCCGTGCCGATGCTGTCGTTGGACAACGCCTTCGGCGAGGAAGACGTGAGGGATTTTTTCGAAAGCGTGCGCCGCTTCATGAAGGAGTTGAAGGACGACCCGACGATCCCAATCGAGGCGGTGGCCGAACCGAAGATCGACGGCCTGTCGGCGACACTGCGTTTCGAGGGCGGCGAGTTCGTCCAGGGCGCGACCCGCGGCGACGGAACCGAGGGCGAGGACATCACCGCGAATCTGCGAACCCTGAAGGACGTCCCCGCGCGGTTGCGGAGTAAAAGCTGGCCGGCGGTGTTGGAAGTGCGCGGCGAGGTCTATATGAAGCGCGGCGACTTTTTCGCCCTCAACAAGCGACAGGAAGCAGCCGGCGAGAAAGTCTTCGCCAATCCGCGCAACGCGGCGGCCGGGTCATTGCGGTTACTGGATTCTTCGATTACGGCCGCACGCGCGCTGGGCTTCTTCGCCTACAGCTGGGGCGAGGTGAGCGAACCGATCGCCGATACCCAGTGGAATGCGCTGCAGACGCTGAAAAGATGGGGATTTAGCACAAATCCCCTGTCTCGGCTCTGCGGCAGCGTCGAGGATGTGCTGGCGCTTTATGGCGAGATAGCAGCCCAGCGCGCCACGCTGGACTATGACATCGACGGTGTCGTTTACAAATTGAACCGGCTGGATTGGCAGGAACGCATGGGCGCCTCAAGCCGAGCGCCGCGCTGGGCGATTGCCCACAAGTTCCCCGCCGAACAGGCCGAAACGGTGTTGGAGAAGATCGACATCCAGGTCGGCCGCACCGGCGCCCTGACCCCGGTCGCGCATCTCAAACCCGTGACGGTGGGTGGAGTCGTGGTGTCCCGCGCAACCCTGCACAACGAGGACGAGATCGAACGCAAGGGCGTGCGGGCCGGCGATACGGTCATCATCCAGCGTGCCGGCGACGTGATCCCGCAGGTCGTCGCCGTGGTGATGGAAAAACGACCCGCC
>CAXMQC010000323.1:0-1838 GCA_964195285.1 Akkermansiaceae bacterium | reverse complement strand
CTATGCGGAAACGCCGTCGGAAGAGCTTGTTTATGCCCTGCTGCGCAAGGATTCGCGCGACCCGGCAGCGCCGCGACTGGTTCCGCAATACCCGTCGGTCTATGCATTCGTCGCCGCGCCATTTTACATGATTGGCGGACTCAAGGGGTTGTTTTGGCTCAATTTATTGGCTTTTTTCGGCACGATTGCAGCCACGGCGGCGATTGCGCGCCGGCTCTATGGCGACAGCTCGTTGGCCTATAATGCAGTCCTTTTCCTTATCCTCGGCACCTTCGCGTGGGAATATGTACAGGGCGTCTGGCCCCATTCGCTTTCGATGTTCCTCGTGACCGCCTCGGTTTTGACGGGGCTGGTTGCGCTGGACAAAAAATCTGCGGGACAGGCGACAGCCTGGGCCACTGTCGCGGGCCTGATTATCGGCATCGCAGCCGGCATAAGGTACGATGCGATATTGGTCGCGCCGGCGATCGCGCTGCCGTTCCTGTTCGCCTCGCCACCGCGTTTGCGGCCGATTGCCGGGTTGGCCGCTGGGTTGATCCCCGGCCTGCTCGTGCTGGCCATTACCAACGATGCCAAGTTCGGCGTGTTTTCACCTTTCACCTACGGTCAAAATGCGCAGGGCGGGGCGGACAGCGTCACCGGTTATATCCCTGTGGCGGTGGCCGGCTTCACCGGCGTCGTCCTGGCCTGGGTCGCGACCCGCGCGCCCGTCCGCAAATACTATGAAGGCCGAATTCTGTGGGTCGCCATTGCCGTTGTTGGCGTTGCCTTGGTGGTCGCCCTGATCCCACAGACACGACTGCTGGCGGGCCGGTTGATTGAAGGGACTTGGGAAATAGTGGTCGACCTCAGAGTCCGCCCCGATATTCCGGAGTGGGGCGTCAGCCGGACGCCGACCGGCGGGTTGGCCTATGGCGACTGGTTGAAGAAGGCATTGCTGCAAAATTGCCCCTGGCTGGTTCTGCTGGGTATTCCGGCCGCCGGCTGGCTGCGGCGCCGCGATCCCGGAACCGCCGTTCTGTTCCTGGTGGCTGGCGCCTTTCTCACCTTGTATGGGTACCAGAGATGGCATGGCGGGCTGGGGTTGAATATGCGTTATTTCCTGCCGCTCTTGCCGTTGGCGGCGATACTCGCGGCGGAAGGCTGGAGAAACCTGGTCGGTGATATCCCGCTTGGCTGGCGACGCGCGGCGGTAACGCTTGGACTGTTCACCGTGTTTATTTGGATACCGTTGATTTCAAGCGATATCACGTTGGCGATCGAACCCGTGCTGTTGAACACCCCGCTGGTCATCGCGGCAGCACTTACGGTTGCCCTGGCGCTGCGTGGCGTCCCAATGGGGCGGCTACGGCCTGCGATAGGCGTGGCCGGGCTCGGGCTGTCCGCGACCGCGCTGGCCTGGGCCTTCAGCGTATCTTTCGCCTACGATCTGATGCGGTCGTCGGCATCGCGGGCGGTAAATTATGAAATCGGGACCGAAATCCGGCAGTTGGTCGAGCCGGACGCTATCCTCTTTTCCCGGTATGCCAACCGCGTTTCGCTGCTGATTGACGACGATATCCGTCTGGCTTTTCCGCGTAACGATAAATTCGCCGATTTCCGGCGACTTCTGGATCTTCATCTGGCGCAAAACAGGCCTGTCTACCTGGCTTTCAATGACGAATTCTGGGACCAGGTGGAAACCGAAAATCTCCTGGCCGGGCTGGAGACGGAAGATTTTTATGAAAACGGCGATGTGCGGCTCGTTCGCGTCTACCGGCCCTGATGCGATTCATTGGGTGATCGGTCTTTAGAGAGGATTAACGTGGAAATGTTATTTCTTGTGCGCAAGTTACCGG
>CAXMQC010000322.1:0-5118 GCA_964195285.1 Akkermansiaceae bacterium | reverse complement strand
GCTGGTTCGGCGACGCGTTCTGGACCGATGTCGACCGGCTGGTGTTCTACCTGCTGTTCCCGGCCTATTTGGTGATCCGCATCGCCACCGCCGACCTCGCCGGCCTGTCGCTGGCGCCGATGGGGCTGGGGGTCGCCGCCGGGCTGTTCGCCATGGCGGCGCTTGCCTTTCTGCTCAAGCCGCTCCTCGGTTTGGACGGACCCGGCTTCGGCGCCGCCTTCCAGGGCTGCATGCGGCCCAACATCTATGTCGGCTTCGCCGCCGCCGAGGCCCTGTTCGGCGTTGAGGGCGGCGTGCTGGCGGCGATCGTGGTGGCGGTCGGCACGCCGCTGGTCAATATCTTCGCGGCGGTCGTGCTGACGCTTTACGGTCCCGATGGCAACGGCGGCTGGGGAAAAATCGCCTCGGCGCTGGTCCGCAATCCGGTGATCCTGGCGATCGCGGCCGGGCTGGCGATCAATCTGGCCGGTCTGGCGCTACCGCCGGTGGTCGACGAGATGCTGGCGATCATGGCGCGCGGCACGCTGGCCATGGCGCTGCTGTCGGTCGGCGCGGGGTTGCAGTTGAAAGCCGTGCGGCGTGCCGGGCGCACGGTGCTGGCGGTTAGCGTCCTGAAACTCGCCGTCCTGCCGGCGCTGACGGCGGCCGCCTGCCTTGCCTTCGGGGCGCAGGGCCTGCCGCTTGTCGTCGCCGTGATGTTCGCCAGCCTGCCCAACAGCCCGACCTCCTATTCCATGACCCGCCAGCTCGGCGGCGACCACCACATGATGGCTGCCTTCATCACCATCCAGACGCTTGCCGCGATGGCGACCATGCCGGCGGTGCTGTTGCTCATGGGGCGCGTCGCCGGCGGCTAGCGGCCTGTTATTTAACCGCAAGAACCGGGTGGCGGCGGGCTATTCATGCTGTTCCAATGGGTGCTGATTAATGGAGAATCGGAACGATGACCAATCAACGCTTCATCGCCATGCCGTCGGAAACGGCCCGCGATTTTCGCAACGGCTTGCCCGACGCGCATGGCCAGCCACCGGAACGGCATGTCTCGGACGGGTCGGGCGAGCCCTGCCGCCATTGCCTGCAGGATGTCGCCGCGGGCGAACCCTACCTCATTCTTGCCTGGCGGCCGTTTCCCGCATCGCAGCCCTATGCCGAGACCGGGCCGGTCTTCCTGCATGCCGAAGACTGCCAACGCCATGACGAGGCGGTGGGGATGCCGGCCATGTTCGTAGAGCGCGAACGGTTCCTGCTGCGCGGCTATGGCCCCGACGACCGGATCGTCTACGGCACCGGACAGGTCGTGGCGACGGCCGATCTCGACCGGGCTGCGGCGGCGCTGCTCGACCGTGCCGACATCGCCTATCTGCATGTCCGCTCGGGCAGCTACAACTGCTTTCAGTGCCGGATCGACAGAGCGGCCTGACCTGTTCAGCCACGGGTTTTGTGGTACGCTCCAACCGACGACGCGAACATAAGGAGCGTATCCGGGGATGACCTATTCTCTCGAACAATTCGCCGCCGACATCCGCGCGGCGCTGGAGGCCGACGCGGGCGCGGCGGGCCGCGAAGCAGTGCGCCAACTGGTGGAGCGCACGCTGGCAGACGCGGATTTCGTCGCCACCCATGCGCCGCCTGACGCCGACAAGGAGCGCAATGTGCTCTTTGAAGACCCCGACCTCGGCTTCTGCATCTGCGCCCATATCTATGACGGCGAGAAGATGGGCAAGCCCCATGACCACGGGCCGACCTGGGCGATCTACGGCCAGGCCGCTGGCGAGACCGAGATGACCGACTGGCAAATGGTGGAGCCGCCGGCCGGCGACGCCCCGGGCCGGGTCGAACAGACCCGCAGCTACATCATGCGCCCCGGCGACGCCCATATTTACGCGCCGGGCGACATCCACGCCCCCCTGCGCCGCGGCCCGACACGCCTGATCCGCATCGAGGGCAAGAACACCGACAAGGTCGAGAGGACGAAGATGGAGGCGGTTTGAGGGTAAAGCGGCCATACCCCCCGCTGCAGCAACAGCCAGGAATGCGCGGTTTAGCGCGATCTTAGGGTAGGATTAAACGCCAGCGCGATGAATCGGGCCGGCCCGAAGGCCCGTGCAGTTTACGCCGCCACACCCGTCTGGCGGCGTTTTTCGGCCCAGCCGCAGAGCCAGTGCAGCGCGCTCCACAGGCCGATGAAGGGTTTGCCGGGCTCCATCCGCAGGCTCAGCTTGCGGCCGTCGGTGGTCTCGATATTGAGGTCGCGCCACAGTGAGCGGTCCAGTTCGTCGCGCTGCACCGAAACATGCATATCGTGGCTGACGCGGCACAGGTCCATGATGCCCACGTCATACTGGCTGGACAGGTCATGCCAGACGACGCGGTAGTTGGTCAGCAGACACCAGGAATTGTCGGATTCGAAAAAGGCGACGACCGGATTTTCACCATCGGACAATCCGACCATGGTCTCGAGCGCCCGCCGCGCCGGCCCGGGAAGATTCTCGAAAAGCATGGTGAAATGGCCCTCGCCACCCTTGCGGCAAAAAATAGAGCTGATGGACCGCCGGCTCGCAACTGTCCGCATTTTCAATATTCCCTTGAAAACAATATGATGGCGCATGCCACCCGAAATATTTTTTCAATATCCTCTCACAATGCCCGAAATCCGCTTATGAAGCGTTAATGGCGGGGGAATTCAAACCGTTGCCGCCCAGGGCCCCGCGACCGGGACCGCCTCGTCTGGGCCGGGCCAGGGCGGCATGGTGACGGCGACCGCCGACAGCGGCTCGCGGCCCAGGCTACGGAACTGAAAATCGGTTCCCTGCGGGATGGTCAGGCAGACGCCCGGCGCCAGCGCCACGGTCTCCTGCCGGTCGCCCCGCCGGCGCCACATCTCGCCGCGCCCGCCAACGACGTACCAGATTTCCTCGACCGTACGGTGCGTCACCGCCTGCGCGGTCTGGCCCGGCGGCAATTCGAAATGCGCCATACCGCCGCCGGCCAGGCCGAGCAGTATGCGCACATTGCTGCCGTCGGGCGCGGCGAGGTCGGGCTGGTCCGGCAGTTTCATTGTGGCGAAGTCGCTCATCGGATTACCCCTTCACTGTCCTGTCGCACATAGTATGCATGACGTTCGAGGGGCCCGCCATCACGCCTCCCCCTTGACCCGCATGCGCGGGCGCGGCAAACCAACCAGCGTTGCTTCACCGCAGGGAGATCCCGCCATGGCTGGCGCATTGGACGGCATTCGCATATTCGACCTGACCCGCATCCTGGCGGGGCCCACCTGCACCCAGATGCTGGGCGATCTGGGGGCCGACGTCATCAAGATCGAACGGCCGGTGGCCGGCGACGATACGCGCAAATGGGGCCCGCCCTATATCAAGGATGCGGAGGGCAACGAGACCACGGAAAGCGCCTATTACCTGTCGGCAAACCGCAACAAGCGGTCGGTCACCATCGACATCGCGGCGCCGCGGGGCCAGGCGCTGGCGCGCCGCCTGATCGGCCAGTGCGACATCCTGGTGGAGAATTTCAAGACCGGCGACCTGGCGCGGTACGGCCTGTCCTGGGACGACCTGAAGGGCGCGTTCCCCGGGCTGATCTATTGCTCGATTACCGGTTTCGGCCAGACCGGGCCTTATGCGCCCTATGCGGGCTATGACTATCTGGCCCAGTCGATGGGCGGCATCATGAGCCTGACCGGCGAACCCGACGGCCAGCCGATGAAGGTCGGCGTCGGCATCTCGGACGTCATGTGCGGCATGTATGCCGCGACCGCCATGCTGGCAGCCCTGCGCCATCGCGACCGCACCGGCGAGGGCCAGGCCATCGACATGGCGCTGCTGGATGCGCAGGTCGCCTGGCTGGTCAATGAGGCGCAGAATTACCTTATTTCCGGCGAGAGGCCGCCGCGGCGCGGCAATAGCCATCCAAACATCGTGCCCTACCAGGTGTTCGAGACCGCCGATGGCCATATGGTGCTGGCCTGCGGCAACGACCGGCAGTTCCGCGAATTATGCGACATGGGCGGCGCGTCCGATCTGGCGGTGGATCCGCGCTTCGCCACCAACGACGCGCGCAGCCGCAACCGCGAGGCGCTGATCCCGCTGGTCGCCGGTTTCATGCGGGCCAGGACCATGGCGGAATGGATGGAGGGCCTGCGCGCCCGCCAGGTGCCCTGCGCCCCGGTCAACAGGGTCGACCAGGTTTTCGAGGATGCCCAGGTCAAGGCGCGTGAAATGAAGATCGAGATGCCCCATCCGCTGGCCGGCGCCGGCGCGATCCCGCTGGTCGCCAGCCCGATCAGGATGAGCGCCACCCCGCCCGAATACCGTCACGCCCCGCCGACCCTGGGCCAGCACACCAACGAGGTGCTGGGCGAACTGCTGGAGATGGACATGGGAGAGATCGCGGGGTTGCGGGACGAGGGGATCGTGTGAGATCGCGCGGCTCCGGCTATTCCTCCGCCGCCCGGCGCAACGCCGGCATGGGTAGATGCCGCGCAGGAAGCCCGGACTCGACCCTAAGCTGCGGTTTGAATTGTGATGGGAATTCCTTGCCGGAGCGAGTTGCTGACCATACAGGTTGTCTTGGCTCTTTCGATGACTCTTTGAGGATCAGAGCCATCCAGTGTCTCGCAAGAGACCTCCATCGTCGCCGCCGTTGTTATCAGCGGATCACCCTCTAGCTCGACTGTAACGCTGACGGCAATTTTGCCCAACCCAATCCTCATCTCGTCAGCGACGTATCGCAGGTCGTTGCAGAAGCACCCTCCTATTGTCAAAGCGAGTAGCCGAGCGCCATTGAAGCCGAGCCCCAGGCCTCCTGCCTTTCCTTCCGGCCGGTCGACAATAATCGTGTGTCCACCAGCCCAACCCATGGCCGCTTGTGTGTCCTCTATATTGCGTAACTCAACAGTCATGGAGACCATGGCTGAATTTCCTTCTTCACAGGAGGTTGGACGCTGTTGGCAATCTATATGCAGGACTGGCACTCTGCAATTTCAGTTTAATCGCCTCTTGGCTAGGAACGGACTTTGATAGCTACTCAGAATAGTCCACTTTCGGACGATGACACGATATACGGGTCCGTTTCATACTTTTAGCTCGACAAAATTCAAACCAAGGC
>CAXMQC010000321.1:0-7971 GCA_964195285.1 Akkermansiaceae bacterium | reverse complement strand
CGTCGCCGTCATCCCAGACCGTGTTCTCAAATTGATGCTGAATGAAGAACAGCCAGCCGCCGGCCCAAGCGCTCATCAGGATGATTGGTCCGTAAATAAGCAACAGATTCAGCCACCCGATCGCCAGACCAAGGGACCCGTACAAAACGACCAGCCCGACATTGAGCATGAGGACGCCGGCCCAAGCCTCGTGGAAAGGACCCGGCGCGTCGAACGGGGCTCTGTAACTCATAATGAAGAGATAGGGCGGTCCCAGGAACAGCAACACAAAGGGATTTCGATACAGGCGATAAATCAGTTGCTTGCGCCACCCCAACGCCTGGTATTCCCGCACGGTCAGGGTCCTGATATCGCCGAATCCTCGCTTGGCGAGATTGCCCGATGTCGCGTGATGGATTGCATGCGCCTTGCGCCAATTGCCATAGGGCGTGAAGGTCAGCAGGCTGATTGCGCGCCCCAGCATGTCACATGCGAAGCGCGACCGGAAAAAAGAGCCATGCCCACAATCATGCTGGATTATGAAGAAACGCAACAACAGGCCGGCCGCCGGAAGCGTAAGGGCCAGCGCAATCCAGTAGCCGTTTTCCAGCGCCAGCCACATGGCGGTGCCTAGCAGCAGGAACGGCACCGCGGTGGTCAGAAGTTGGGTCAGGCTGCGCCCAAAATCGGCGCCCTTGTAACGGGCGCAGTGACGGGCAAGATGGCGCGCCAGTTGCCGGCCATCCTGCATTGCCGCACCATCGGCGGAAATACGCATGTTCTGAGTAAGTTAATCTGTCGCGATAACGCCCGGATCGGATCCGGGCGTCGTCGACGTAATCTTCAGTTCTCGGCGGTGAGGTTCTCGGCCGAGCTCTTGCCATTCTGGCCGGGCACGACTTCGTACGAAATCTTCTGCCCTTCGTTGAGCGAGGTCATGCCCGCGCGCTCCACGGCGGAAATATGGACGAATACGTCCTTGCCGCCGTCAGTCGGCTCGATGAAGCCATATCCCTTGGTGGGGTTGAACCATTTAACGGTACCGGAAGCCATAGCTGTATCCTTTGACAAATAGAAATATGGGCAACGCCCACGGGGCGCGCCCACGGCGAAAACGTTCACAATGTCAGGAGGTAGCAAGGCTGGCGGCCACTGGCCGTCTGTCTGGATACGCAGGACGATGTGCAACGTATGGGGCAGATATAAGGGAAATTGTGGATAAAGCAAGAAAATTGGGAGAATGCCCATCGAAAGACAGGGCCACGGACTGGGAATTTGCGGGGCGGTCTAGCGTTTCAATTCAGCAAATTCTGCGCCACCCGGCCGGGTACGGTTCTTCGCCGCGAGATGCATTTCGGGTATGATGTGGTCATCGTCAACGATTATGGACCGGCAGCCATGATCCCGATCGGCTACATGTACAAGAGCGTCGCGGCGCGAACGGACTGGTTAAAGGCGCCCGGTGTTGTCGACATTCAGTCCGTCAGCGCCTGCATTTCCGCCAATTTCGATGATTATATCAAATACTGGAAGCACAACGGCTACTGGTTGTTCGACACGCCAAAAATAATCGAGGATGTGGCGAAAAAGGCCGCGATCGATCTGTCCGGCATGACGCTGTTCTATTACGAGGCTTACGAACAGGAGTTCGACGAGGAGACCGGGACTTGGTCGTCGTTCGCCGCCGAAACCGACGTCAAGACGGATGTGCGGGTGCCCATGGACAAGCATCTGCATGGATTCGACGTGGTCGAGTTTTCCTGCCACACCAATCCAGGGTGCTCGCCCCTCTCTTGCAACGGCGTGGCCGAAGTCCTGCCGGTGAACCGGAACTGCCTGTTCGACAGTTTCGAGGCGGCGAAAGACGCGCTCGATCGCGGCCTTTTCGAAAATTGTGAACCCGGCCCCTACAGGATCATCGCGGTTTATACGCCTGGCGCCGCCGTTTAGCGGCCCACCGCTTGGCGGCCGCGCACTTCCACCTCGTAACCGGGTTCCTCCGGCTCGTCGTCGGTCATTTCCTCGGGGAACCCGGTGGCGCGCAATTCCACGCCACAGGCGTCCTCCAGACGGCGCACGATATTCGACGACCACTCGCGCGCACCGTAACGCGCCTGCCCGTCCTTGAAGACATCCAGCACCAGCGGCGAGATCTCCAGCGGCACGCCGAGGCGCTGGGCCAGGCCATCGAAAATGCCCATATCCTTGACCACCAGATCCATGGTGAAGTTGATATTGCGGCTGCCGTTCAGGATCACCTGGCTCTCGGTCTCGTGGACGAACGAGTTGCCCGACGAAATGCGGATCGCCTCGTAGGTCGTATTCAGGTCCATCCCGGCCATCTGAGAGACCGTCAAGGCCTCGCCCAGCGCCGCCAGATGGACCGAGGCGAGATAATTGGTCACCACCTTCAGCACCGAGGCGCTGCCCAGTGGGCCGACATGCAGAATGCGCCGGCCCATCGCTTTGAGCGCCGGCAGCGCCGTCTCGAAGGCCGCCCGCTCCGCGCCAACGAAGATCGCGATATTGCCGGTCGCCGCGCGATGGCAGCCGCCCGACACCGGGCAATCCATCGGCACAGCACCCCTGGCCTCGACCAGCGCGCCCAGCCGCTTGACCTCGGCTTCGTCGGTGGTGCCCATCTCGCCACAGATCATGCCCGCCGACAGGCCGGCGAGAACCCCGTCCTCGGCCTCCATCACCGCGGCCGAGGCCGCCGGGTTGGGCAAGCAGGTGATGACGAAATCCACCGCTTCGGCCATTTCCCTCGGCGAGTCCGCCCACATCGCGCCCTTATCGAGGAACGGGTCGGCGACCGAGCGGTCCAGATCCCGCACCGTCACGTCGAAGCCGTTGCGCAGTAGGCTGCCCGCCAGCTTGCCGCCGACATTGCCGAGGCCGATAAAGCCGATTTTCATGGGTCAGATTCCTTCACAAGGGCCGGTCGGCCATTTCGAGATGCAGGGCGGTCCCGTCATAAGGGTGCGCGTCGGCGACTTCCTCGTTCAGTTCCACGCCGAGGCCCGGTTCCGTCGGCGGGATGACGTAGCCGTCCTGCCATTGGATGGGTTTCTTCAAAATTTCCGCGTGGAACCCGCCCCATTGCTGGATGCTTTCCAGGATCAGGAAATTGGGCGAACAGGTGCTGATCTGGATATTCGCCGCGCCCTCGACCGGCCCGCAATAGAGGTGCGGTGCGATCTGCGCGTAATGGGTTTCCGCCATGCCGGCGATCTTCTTGGCCTCGAGCAGCCCGCCGACGCGGCCCAGCGCCATCTGCAGGATCGACGCCGCGCCGCATTCCAGCACACGGGCGAACTCGTACTTGGTGCAGAGCCTCTCGCCGGTGGCGATGGGGATTGAGGTCGCGGCCGCGACTTTCGCCATCTCCTCGGGCATTTCCGGCGGCACCGGTTCCTCGAACCATAGCGGATCGTAGGGCTCCAGCCGCTTGGCCAGACGGATCGCACCGGCCGGCGTGAACTGGCCGTGAGTGCCGAACAGCAGGTCGGCCTTGATCCCGACCGCCTCGCGGATCGCCTTGGCGAAGCGTTCCGATCGGTCGAGCGATTCCTGGTCTGGCTGGCGCGGGTCGAAGGCGCTGTAGGGGCCGGCGGGGTCGAATTTTACCGCGGTGAAGCCTTGCGCGACATACGCCGCGGCACGCTGCGCCGAACCGTCGGGATCATGATAAAAGCTCTCGTCCTCGCCCGCCTCGAAATCCGGGTAGATGTAGGTATAGCTGCGCAGTTTCTCATGCACCCGGCCGCCCAGCAGCTCGTAGACCGGCTTGCCCACCGACTTGCCGACGATGTCCCAGCAGGCCATCTCGATGTCGCTGAGCACCGAGACCAGCGACAGGTCGGGGCGTTGTGTGTAACCCGAGCCATAGACCCTGCGCCACAACGCCTCGATATGGAACGGGTCGGCGCCGGCGACATGGCGCTCGCAGACATCCTCGATCATGCGGGCGACCGTATGCGGGCCGAAGGTGGCGGCATAGACCTCGCCGATACCCTCGATGCCATCGTCGGTCGTCAGCTTGACGAAGATGAAATAGCGACCGCCGAAATACGGCGGCGGATTGCCCACGACCCAGGTCTTGAAATCGGTGATTTTCATCTTCAATCCAGTTCGCTGATCTGATAGTGGGCGTCGGCCAGCCAATCGGGGGAGACCTCGACGCCCCAACCCGGCGCATCCGGGATTGTCGCCTTCCCGTCGGCGATATCATAGGGCGATTTGCGGAACAGGCCCTGCTGCCAGGGATAATAGTCCGGCCCCTCGATCGAAAACTCGACATAGGGGCCGGCGTTCGCGATCGCGCCCATCATATGCATGGTGAACAGGGTCACCATCGACAAGTTGGCGCAATGGGGCGTGCAGGGCAGGCCCGCCTCTTGCGCCATCTTCGCCACCCGCAAGGACCGGGTCAGGCCGCCGAGATAGCAGATATCCGGCTGGATCACGTCGACGGCGCGCATATCGATCAGGCGGCGCCAGACGGTCAGGTCGCAATCCTGCTCGCCGCCGGTCACGTCCAGCTCCAACGCATCGGTCACCTGCTTGGTTTTCTCCAGCTCCCAATAGGGACAGGGTTCCTCGAAATGGCCGACACCGTGATCCTGAAGCATCCGGCCAACCTCGATGGCGCGGCCCGGTGAATAGCCGCTGTTGGCGTCGGCCAGCAGGTCCACGTCATCGCCCAGCGCCTGGCGCACCGCGGGCACGATCGCCTCGCTCCGCCCCGGCCACTCGTCAACGTCATGACCGCATTCGCGGGCCACGCGGAACTTGAAGGCATCGTAACCAAACTCATCACGCAGCCGCGCCAGACGCGCCGCTTCGTCCGCCGGCGTGATGTCGCGTTTCATGCTGGAGGCATAGACGCGGATCGGGCCCGGCCTGCCGCCGAGCAATTCGCAGACGCTGCTGCCTTCCAACTTGCCGCGCAGGTCCCACAACGCGGTATCGAGCCCGGCCAGCGCCCGGCGTAGATAGGAACCCGGATATTTATGCTCCCGTTCGGGAATCGCATCGACCAGCGCGTCGATATCCAGCGCGTCGGCGCCCAGCGCCCAGGGCGCGATCTGGCGGTGAAAGATCAGCGCCGTGATGTCGGCATTATAGGTCGAGACCTGGCCCCAGCCCTCGGCGCCGTCGTCGGTCCGCAGCCGCACGAAACCAACGAATTCGGTGCTGAAGGTCTCCAGGCTTTTTATCTTCACGGCCGCGCGCTCAGTCGAAGGTGATCACGTTACGCAGTGCCTCGCCGCTTTTTGTCGATGCGATGGCCTCGTTGATCCGATCCAGCGGATAGCGGCCGGTAACCAACTCGTCCAGCTTCAATCTTCCCTGCTGGTAAAGCGAGACAAGCCAGGGAATATCCGTCTGAATTCGCGAGGATCCCATCTTCGAGCCAAGGATGCGCTGGTTCTTGAAGGCGAGAGCGTCCGGATGATAGGTCGCCGTCACGTCGGAAGGCGGCATGCCGACGACCACGAGCGCGCCGGTAAAGGCCAGGAACTTGGACGCCTGGTCGAAAGCCGCTTTCGCACCGACCGTAACGAAAACGTAATCGGCGCCGCGGCCGTCGGTCAGTTTCCTAACCTGTCTGTGCGCATCGTCCGCTCGCCCGTCGATCGCATGGGTCGCGCCGAATTGCATCGCGGCCTCCAGTTTGGACTCGACGATATCGACCGCGATAATGGTCCGCGCGCCGGCGATCGCGGCTCCCTGGATACTGTTCAACCCAACGCCGCCGGCGCCGATCACCACGACATTGGTGCCCGGGCGCATTGCGGCCGTATTAACCACCGCGCCGAGCCCGGTGATAACACCGCAGGCCAGCAACGACGCGCTGTCCATCGGCAAATCCTTGGGAATGGCAACGGCTTGCGACTCATCGACGACGGCGTATTCTGCAAACGTCCCAGTGCGCAGACCATGCACGACCGGCGATCCGTCGGCGGCGCTGAGCGGACTGTTTTCGTCGAGCGGGAACGTTGTCTCGCAGGAAACGAGCTTGCCTTGGCTGCAGTAATGGCAATGGCCGCAGGAGCGGATCAGCGTAACCACGACATGGTCGCCGGGTCGAATAGTCGCCACACCCGGCCCGGCCTCTTCGACCACGCCCGCGGCCTCATGCCCATAGACCGCCGGCAGTTCGCCGCCCCATTCGCCCTCGGCAATGTGGATGTCGCTGTGGCAGATCGCACAGGCCGCGACCTTCACCCTGATTTCCCCGGGCCCCGGCGGCGCGAGATCCAGTTCCTCGATCACCAACGGCGCCCCGAAGGCGCGGCAGACGGCTGCTTTCATATCGGACATTCCTCTATTGGACAGTCATGGCGCCGACAGTCTAACATCGCGATAATTTTCTTCAGCATTCGGTGCGCGGCATCTATTGATGGATTCGGGACATTCAACATCGCGAAACGGCGGCGAAGAAGCCCTGGCGGTCCTGCGGGACCGGTTCGGGTTCGATGCCTTCCGGCCCGGCCAGGACAGCGCCATCGCGGCGCTGCTGGCGGGCCGCAACATGCTGGCGGTCATGCCGACCGGGTCCGGCAAGTCGCTCTGCTACCAGGTGCCGGCATTGCTGACCGGGGGCGTGAGCATCGTGGTCTCGCCGCTGGTGGCGCTGATGCAGGATCAGGTGGCGGCGCTCAGGCTGAACGGGATCGCGGCGGCAACCATCAACTCGTCGATCCCGCGCGACGATAATGTCGAGACCTGGCGGCGCGTGCTGGCCGGCGACGTGACGCTGTTGTACATGTCGCCGGAACGGCTGATGACCGAACAGATGCTGGCCGCTGTGGCAAAGCTGTCGCCGAAGCTGTTCGCCATCGACGAGGCGCATTGCATTTCGCAATGGGGGCCGGCCTTTCGCCCGGAATATGCCCAACTGGCGCAGTTGCGGGATATTTTCCCCGGTGTGCCGATCGCCGCCCTGACCGCCACCGCCGACCCGATCACCCGCGACGATATCGCGGCGCGATTGTTCGGGGACGGCGCGGAGATCATCGTCACCGGCTTCGACCGGCCGAACCTTACGCTGGCCGTCGAGATGAAGAAGAGCTGGAAGAAGCAGATGCTGGACTTCGTCGATACCCATCGCGGCGAGGCCGGCATCGTCTATTGCCTGTCGCGCAAGAAGACCGAGGAGGCTGCCAGGTTGCTGCGCGAGGCCGGGCACAAGGCGATGGCCTATCACGCCGGCATGGAGGCCGGCCAGCGCCATCAGGTCCAGGACCGCTTCATGACCGAACCCGGCATGGTGATCACCGCCACCATCGCCTTCGGCATGGGCATCGACAAGCCCGACATCCGCTATGTCATGCATACCGACCTGCCCGGCAGCCCGGAGGCCTATTATCAGGAGATCGGCCGCGCCGGGCGTGACGGGCTGCCGGCGGAAACCTTGATGTTGTATGGGCTGGACGATATCCGCATGCCGCGCACCTTCATCGAGCAGGAGGACAGCGCGCAAGACCGCAAGCGCCGTGAACATAAGCGCCTCGACGCCCTGTTGGCCTATTGCGAGGCGCCGGAATGCCGGCGCCGCATGCTGCTGCATTATTTCGGCGAGGAGATCGAGCCCTGCGGCCGCTGCGACCTCTGCATCAACCCGGTGGAGACGGTGGACGCCACCGAAGATGGCCAGAAGGCGCTGTCTGCGGTCTACCGCACCGGCCAGCGCTGGGGCGCGGCTCATATCGCCAATGTCCTGATCGGCAAGCATACCGACAAGACCGCGTCATCGGGTCACGACCGGCTGCCGACCTTCGGCATCGGCGCTGACCGCACCCTGCAGGAATGGAACGCCATGGTCCGCCAGCTCGTCGCCTCGGGATTCCTGCGCATCGACATCCAGGGCTATGGCGGGCTGGGGCTGACGGAGAAGGGCACGGCGCTGTTGAAGGGCGAAGCCGAATTCCGCTTCCGCCCCGATACCGTCCGCAAGCCCGGCCGCCAGTCGCGCCGCAAGGA
>CAXMQC010000320.1:0-1738 GCA_964195285.1 Akkermansiaceae bacterium | reverse complement strand
AAAGTTGGCTGGACGAGGTCGGCGGCAAGATCGCACTGGGCCAGATCGTGGTGCGGTGAGCGTCGTTTTCAATTCCTTGGGGACCGGTTTCCAGCGCAGTTTATAGCTTCGGTTGGCCGGTGACCCGCGCGCCGCGCCGGGTTATGATCCGCTGTCGATTTCATTGGGGACGAATTCATGGCCGACGCGAAGACCTATAGCGCCGCACTGCTGATTGTCGGCAACGAGATTCTCTCGGGGCGCACGACCGACGCGAACCTGCCCTTTATTGCCGGACGGCTCAACGCGCTGGGGATCAGGCTGTCGGAAGTGCGGGTGGTTCCCGATGTCGAAGCGGAAATCGTCGATGCGGTCAATATGCTGCGCGCTCGCTATACCTACGTCTTCACCACCGGCGGCATCGGGCCGACCCATGACGACATCACCGCCGATTGCGTGGCCAAGGCCTTCGGTCTGCCCCTGACCGAACATGTAGAAGCGCGCCGGCGGCTGGCGGAACGTTATGCCGAAACCGGGATCGAGTTGAACGAGGCACGGCTGCGCATGGCCAGGACGCCGGAAGGTGCAACGCTGATCGACAACCCGGTTTCCGCCGCGCCGGGCTTCCAGGTCGAGAATGTCTTCGTCATGGCCGGCGTGCCGAAGATCATGCAGGCCATGTTTGAAAGCCTGCGCGAGCGTCTGGTGGGCGGCGAGCCGCTGTTATCGCGCAGTATCGCCTGCCACCTGCCGGAAGGTCTGCTGGCCAAGGGGCTTGGCGAAATCCAGGCGCGTCACGAAGGCATCGATATCGGCAGCTACCCGTCCTATTCCAGTGTCGGTTTCGGGGTGTCGGTGGTGCTGCGTCATACCGATCCGGCGGCTCTGGATGCGGCGGCGGACGAAGTTGCCGAGTTGATCCGCGCGCTGGGCGGTGAGCCCGAAGAACAGGATATCTGACCTCGATGGGTCGAGTTCGGGGCGACTCCAAAGAGTCGAGCCTCATGGGCCAACAGGCGCTGAATCACGATTCATTCGATAAATGTTCTTATAATTCCCCTAAAATATGTTATATTGAAGGTTCGTCACCAGCATGAGTGAGCCCGTGAAATCGAAGAAAATCCAGCTTGGACACGACGATGCAATGGGGAACGTCGCCCGGCTATTTCTGCTTGGCAGCATCGACGCCTGCGAGCCGCGCCGTAAGCGTCCGCGCGGTGGACTGGCGACAAGTCTGTTATGGTTATTGCTGCTGACCGCGGTCGCGGTGGCGGTCTGGTTGATCATGGACGGATTGCCACGGGGTCTCATCCCGGCCGCGCTGATCTAACCCGCTATCGCGGCGACATAAGCCGCTTCACCACACCCCAAACTATCTGTTTCCTTTCCCGCCGAGGGCGCTATTGTGCGCTGGTCAGCCCGCTTGGCGAAATTGGTAGACGCAACGGACTTAAAAGCCCCTCGGAATTGAAGGCTTTCAAGGGTGGTTTTCAAAACCGCTCCCATTTTCAGCTCATTGGAAATCAACAGGTTACGCGCGGAGTGAAAACCGCCTGGGGCCTGTCATGAGCGGGCGTAAGAAATTGAACGCCTTTGGCATGGCGAGTACCGTAAAGCATATCCGGCTGCATAACTGGATTATGGATACCGCCGCATGGTCGTCGCTGCCCCTCGGCGCTCGCTGTCTGCTGCTGGAGGTCTGGCGGCGACACAACGGCCAGAACAACGGCCATATATCATACAGCAACAGAGAGGCCGT
>CAXMQC010000319.1:0-6869 GCA_964195285.1 Akkermansiaceae bacterium | reverse complement strand
ACCGGCCCGACAACGCCGACGAAGCGGATCAGGGCGCCGCGGATGATATGGAAAAGCGTGAAGTGCCGTGTCATATCACTCTCCTCTATTTGTGTGAGGCTCAGTGTCCCACCGGGAAACCGACGGCGCGGTGACGACCGTCACAGCTCACGCACAGGTTATCGGGCGTGATTATTCGCCCGACAGCGGGGCATACAGCGACCAACCAACGGATGGCGGCGTTTTCCGGTTACCGCTCGCCCGTGAGTTTCTCACGAAACGGACAACACCATTTCGTGACCTGTCATCAAGACGAATTGCAGTGGTGCTGCTCGACGCGCAGATGCCGGCGCGGAAGGGCCATGCGATGCGCTTGCGGACGATCAGACAAACCGGATTCTGATCCGGACCCAACCCGGTATTGCCCCCAGGGTTTTCCGCGCGGATACCGCGGACATTATACAGATGCTCTCCCATTAACCCGGCGCATGCCATACAATGCCGGCGAAGGGTAACAGCACAACGCCTATATGGACCGTGTGCAACGCAGGCTTGCCGCCATTCTGGCCGCCGACGCAGTGGGATACAGCCGGCTTATGACCGCCAACGAGTCGGAGACGCTTATACCAAGGGGCATCGTCACGACCTTTTCGACCCCGAGATCGACAAACATGGCGGGCGTGTCGTCAAGCTGATGGGCGACGGCGCCCTGTTCGGTGCGCGGCGATGCGAGGAGGCCCTGCGCGCGTTCAGGAAGATATCCGCGCCGCGCTATGGCGAATATGCATTCATGGCGGCCTGCTATGCGGAGTTGGGACAGACCCGCGAGGCCAGCGGTGCGATGGCGGAACTGTTCAAATTGAACAAGGACTTCTCGGTGCCCGACTTCGTGAACCGCCTTTTCTACGAACACGAAACAGATATGCGGCGGCTCGCGGATGCCCTGACGACCGCCCTGCCGTCCGAATAGCGGCTCGCCGATTCCTAAATAGACTCAGGCTGGCACCGTTCTCTCATTCGATCGGGGATTCACCCGGCTGGTACCGGTGTATCTCGCAGTTTTCCATGGTGCGCCCGATCATGGCCCGGAACACATTGCCATGCCCGACAATGGCGACCGGCCGGTCGGTTATCCGGGTCAGACTACGGTCGAAGGCGTCGATCCTCCGGCGGAATACATCATCCGGTTCCTCCGCGACACCATTGTCATTCTCTGGCCCCTGATGCCACCAGATATCCTGCAAATGTGCAAAGGAAAGGTCTGGGAAGTCCCGTTGTAGCGCCTCGGGCGACCGGCCCACATCGCAACTATGTTGCAATTGTTCGCGATGGTCGGCGCCAACGTTGATCGGCGCGACGCCGTCGAAAATCGACAACGCCGTCTGTATTGCCCGAGTCAACGGCGACGTAATGACTTGCTTGATCCCCAGATCCGCAACCCGCGCCCTGGTTTGCTCGGCCTGCCTGCGCCCCTTGTCCGTCAACGGCGCATCGAAGATCAACGGGTCGTTATCGCCCTCGTTATGGGCGGCATTGAATTGTGACTGGCCGTGGCGAATTAGATAGATAGGCATCCGTTATCCTTGTTGTCGCTGCAATTGAAGTATTTGGGTCAGTCTCGGGGCAGCGAACACGCGTCAATACGCAGCTCGACCCCGAGGGCGCTGCCACGGACGCCCCACGCCCTACGCCGCCTCGGCCTTGACGCCGTTGACCAACAGGCCGCCCTCGCCGGCGCTGACGCGGACGGTCTCGCCGTCGGCGATGGCGCCTTCCAGGATCATCTGGGCCAGCGTGTTCTGCAGGGCGTTCTGGATCACCCGTTTCAGGGGCCGCGCGCCGTAGACCGGGTCGTAGCCGGCGTCGCCCAACCAGGCCTTGGCCGCGTCGTCCAGGTCCAAAGTGATCTTGCGGTCGGCCAGCAGGGCCCGCAGCCGCCCAAGCTGGATTTCGACGATGCCGGTCATATGCGCGCGGGTCAGCCTGTGGAACAGCAGGATATCGTCCAGCCGGTTGATGAATTCGGGCCGGAAGGCCATCTTTACGACCTCCATCACTAGACCGCGTACGGCCGAGGAATCCTCACCTTCCGGCTGATTTGCCATGATCTCGGAACCCAGGTTGGAGGTCATGACGATCAGTACGTTGCGGAAATCCACAGTGCGGCCCTGGCCGTCGGTCAGACGCCCGTCGTCGAGCACCTGCAACAGCACATTGAAGACATCCGGGTGGGCCTTTTCGACCTCGTCGAACAGCACCACCTGGTAAGGCCGGCGGCGCACCGCCTCGGTCAGCGTGCCGCCTTCCTCGTAGCCGACATAGCCCGGTGGTGCACCGATCAGGCGGGCGACCGAGTGTTTTTCCATGAATTCCGACATATCCATGCGGACCATCGCCTGCTCGTCGTCGAACAGGAAGCGGGCCAGCGCCTTGGTAAGCTCAGTCTTGCCGACGCCGGTTGGCCCGAGGAACAGGAACGAGCCGATCGGCCGGTTCGGGTCCTGCAGCCCGGCGCGGGCCCGGCGCACCGCGTTCGAGATGGCGGTGATGGCTTCTTCCTGGCCGATCACGCTGGTGCCCAGCGCGCCTTCCATCTGCAGCAGCTTCTCGCGCTCGCCTTCCAGCATCCTGTCGACCGGAATGCCGGTCCAGCGCGAAACCACGGCGGCAATGTCGTCCTCGGTCACCTCTTCCTTCAGCATATGCCCCTCGGCGGCCGCCTCGGCGACGACAAGTTTCTTTTCCAGCTCGGGGATGACGCCGTATGACAGCTCTCCGGCGCGTGCCAGATTGCCCTCGCGTTGCACCTGCTCCATCTCCTGGCGCGCCGCGTCGAGCTGTTCCTTAAGCTGCTGGCCGGCCGACAGCTTGTCCTTCTCGGCCTGCCATTGGGTGGTCAGCCGGCCCGATTCCTCTTCCAGTTCGGCCAGTTCCTTCTCCAGCTTGCCGAGCCGGTCTTTCGAGCCCTTATCGGTTTCTTTTTTCAGCGCCTCGCGTTCGATCTTGAGCTGGATGATGCGCCGGTCGAGCTCGTCGATTTCCTCTGGCTTGGAATCGACCTCCATGCGCAGGCGGCTGGCGGCCTCGTCCATCAGGTCGATCGCCTTGTCCGGCAAAAAACGGTCCGTGATGTAACGGTTGGACAGCGTCGCTGCGGAAACCAGCGCGCTGTCGGTAATGCGCACGCCGTGATGGACCTCGTATTTCTCCTTCAGGCCGCGCAGGATCGAGATCGTGTCGGACACCGTGGGCTCGTCGGTAAATACGGTCTGGAAGCGCCGCGCCAGGGCTGCGTCCTTTTCGATATGCTTGGCATGCTCGTCCAGCGTGGTGGCGCCGATGCAATGCAAATCGCCACGCGCCAGCGCGGGTTTGAGCATGTTCGATGCATCCATCGCGCCTTCCGCCGCGCCGACCCCGACCAAAGTGTGCAGCTCGTCGATGAAGACCAGGATTTCACCCTCGGCCGCCGCGATTTCCTGCAGCACCGCCTTGAGCCGCTCCTCGAACTCGCCGCGGAACTTGGCGCCGGCCACCATGGCGCCGAGATCCAGCGCCAGCAGCTTCTTGCCCTGCAGGCTTTCCGGCACGTCGCCATTGACGATACGCAGCGCCAGCCCCTCGACGATGGCGGTCTTGCCGACGCCGGGCTCGCCGATCAGCACCGGGTTGTTCTTGGTGCGGCGGGACAGCACCTGGATAGTCCGGCGGATTTCCTCGTCGCGGCCGATTACCGGGTCCAGCTTGCCCTCGCGGGCCGCCTCGGTAAGGTCGCGGGTATATTTTTTCAACGCGTCGTAACTGTTCTCGGCCGTCGCGCTGTCCGCCGTTCGACCCTTCCGGACCGCCTCTATGGCGCCGTTGAGAGACTGCGGATTGACATTGGCCGCCTTGAGCGCCGCGGCCGCCGGCGTACCCGAGGCCATCGCCAGGGCCAGCAACAGGCGTTCGGCCGTGACGTAGCTGTCGCCTGCCTTCTCGGCGATCTTTTCGGCCTGCTCGAACAGTTTGGCGGTTTCCGGGGCCAGAAAGACCTGGCCGGCGCCCGAACCCTCGATCTTCGGTTGTTTGGCCAGCGATGCTTCGGTTTCGGCCAGCGCCTGGGCCGGATCGCCGCCGGCGGCGCGGATCAGGCCGGCCGCGAGACCTTCCTTGTCGTCCAGCAGGATTTTCAGAACATGTTCCGGGTTCAACCGCTGATGGCCCTCGCGAAGAGCCAGATTCTGCGCCGCCTGGATGAAACCGCGAGACCGTTCGGTGTAATTTTCGAAATCCATGTCGCTCCCGTTCCTGTTAGCGCCCCCATTTGTACAGCAGGCGGTCAAGATTGAGCCAAAGAAACGGACCCTAACAAGAGGCGTCCAACGATTATATGGCAACGCAACACGCGTCGCTCAAGGCCATTTTCTCGCAAATTAACCTTTTGCTCAGATGTTTGGGCCCTATAGTATGCTGCAGTGCAGCAAGCACAGAATGAGCAGACAGGAATCTGAAACGCATGGGCGGCATAGGGACATTAAGCCAGTATCTGGCGAGCTTGCGGGATATGGCCGCCGGTGCCTTCCAGGCCTCGCGGCCCGGCGCAAAGGACAGCCCGCGTCTCGCGCTTGCCCTCCAGGGCGGCGGCGCGCACGGGGCCTTTACCTGGGGCGTGCTGGACGCGCTATTGGAACGCGGCGTGACCATCGACGCAATAAGCGGCGCCAGCGCCGGCGCCTTTAATGCGGTTTTTCTGGCCCATGGCTGGCTGGAAGATGGTCCGGCCGGCGCGCGCGAGGCACTGGCGACATTATGGCGACGGATCGGCGCCAAGGGCGCCTTCAGCCCGCTTCAGCCGAGTCTGATGGACCAGTTGACGGGCGGATGGAATATGGACCGCAACGCCAAGCTTTTGGGATTCGATTTGTTCACCCGGATCCTCTCGCCCTACCAGTTCAACCCGCTGGATATGAACCCGTTGCGCGACCTGCTGGTCGAGCATATCGATTTCGATCGACTGAGCCGCAGCCGGCGCATCCGGCTGTTTTTGGCCGCGACCGACGTCGAAAGCGGTCACCTGAAATTATTCACCAACAAAGAGATCACGGCGGACGCGGTGCTGGCCTCGGCCACCCTGCCCTGGCTGCATCATGCGGTGAAGATCGGCGACCGCCATTACTGGGACGGCGGGTTTACCGCCAACCCGCCGATACTGCCGTTGCTGGAAGTTGGCAAAGCCCGCGATATCCTGTTGGTGCGGCTGGATTCCGGGGGGTCCGACAACCCACCCTTGACGGCACGCGCTATTCATGCGCGATTGAACCAGATCATGTTTACGGCCCCGCTCAACCACGATCTTGTCCAGTTTGCCGACCTGCAGCGCATGGCGCGTGGCGGGTCGCTTGGCGGACCGCTGGGCCGTCGCCTAATCGAAACCCGCCTGCATACGATCAACGGAGGCGAGGATTTGCAGGCCTTCGGGCAATCCAGCAAGCTGAACGCCCATCGGGGATTTTTGCGCGAACTCCATGGCCTCGGTCGCACCCGGGCCGACGCATGGTTCGATAGCAGTAACTGTTCAAGGCGACGCAGCCCATCAACGCAACCGGCAGGAAAACGCTATGTCCGTCAAGCTAAATGAAATCCGTCGCTATCCGGTGAAGGGATTGAACGGCGAGGCGCTGGACGAAACGGTGTTGGAGCCCGGCGAGGGCATTGCCCATGACCGCCGCTTCGCACTGGCCCACGCGGCCAGTCCATTCGACCGTGGCAATCCCGAATGGATGCCCAAGCGTAATTTCCTGCAGTTGATGCTCGACGAGCGGCTGGCCCTGCTGGACGCCCGATTCGATCCGGACACAGGGGTTTTGACCATGTTCCGCGACGGCCGTCAGGTCGCTCGTGGCGACATCACCCAGCCGCTCGGCCGTACCCTGATCGAACAGTTCCTGCAGGCCTTCATCCCACCGGGACCGCGCGGCAATCCGCATTTTGTCGAGGTGCCCGGACGGATGCTGAGCGACGCTCCGGACAAATACGTCTCGATCCAGAATCTGGCGAGCGTGAAGGATATCGAACGCGTCGCCCGCAGCCCTGTCGACCCGCGCCGGTTCCGGGGCAATTTGCATTTGGAAGGCCTGCCGGCCTGGGCCGAGATGTCATGGGTCGGCAAAGAAATCGCGATCGGCGATGTGCGGCTGGCGGTGGTCGAGATCATCGGCCGCTGCGCCGCTACCGAAGTCAACCCGGATAGCGGCGAGCGCGACCTTCATATGCTGAAGACTCTACAACAGGGGTTCAGTCACACCCAGTGCGGTATCTACGCCAGGGTTACCGCCGGTGGGCGAATTAAAAGGGGCGACACCGTTACACAGCCGCCCTCGTGAATGTCGGCCATGATTTCCCCCTTCGGTTCGCGTGCTCAGCGGGGATCGGTAATGCGCTATTCGCCACTGTTCAAATCGGCTAGATGTGATGTCTCAGTAGGTTATTCATTCGATCCAACCTTGCGAAGCTGATGTTTGGAAGAACAGAAGCTTACGCGGGAGGACCGAATGAACGTCCATGAGAATGCCGGTTTGACGCCCAAAGATCGAGAGATATTGATCTCGCGTCTGGAGCGGGGAGTGCTGTGGTTCAGGACATCCCGCCCTGTTAGGGGCCTGCTGAGTTTTCGGCGAACTATACCGTGGAAGAGAGCATTTGACGGAGCTCCTCCATCTGAGTCTTTCGAAGTTGCGATTGCTTCCTCACCCGCTCGGCAAAACGCTCTGTCTTGTTGGTAGATGGCGTGTCGCGAAACTTCTTACAGGAGTCGTCACCGATGATCTCGGCGTAGTCGATCCAAGTGCGGAAAACAATCACATCCCGAATCGAAATTCCTTCATGTTTGCTATCTTTCCTGGCAGGCG
>CAXMQC010000318.1:0-2611 GCA_964195285.1 Akkermansiaceae bacterium | reverse complement strand
CCGAAGCCTAGCAGTGTGAAACCGTTTCCCAGCAGGCTCAACAGCCATGCTGCCTTGCCGCCGATCTCGACCTGCGCATCGGCGCAGGGGTTGCCGGGCGCCATGGCGCCATCGAAGGCGTCCTCGTCCGCCGTGTTGAGGGGCGAGTCCGCGTACACCGCCGGCAGCGACAAGCGCCCGCTGTTGACCAGCCGGCGCGCGAATGGGTGTTTTTCGGCCAGATCCAGCACCGCGTCGCGGAAGGCGCGGCTGACATCGCTTTTCGGCGTGATGAAATCGGTCGAACGGGTGGAGTTCAGCAAATTCTCCCTGGCCGCATAAACGCGCTCGGCGTCGTAGGTTTCCAGCAAGGCCTCCGGCGCCTTGCCCTCGATCACCGCCGCCAGCTTCCAGGCCAAATTGTCGGTGTCCTGCACCCCGGAATTGGCGCCGCGCGCACCGAACGGCGAGACCTGGTGCGCGGCGTCGCCGGCAAACAGCACCCGGCCATGCCGGAAGCGGTCCAGCTGGCGGCACTTGAAGGTATAGACCGACACCCATTCGAGATCGAACGCGGTGTCCTCGCCCAGCATGGCGCGCAAGCGGGAAATGACCCGCTCCGGCTTGGTCTCTTCCTCGGGGTCGGCGTCGGCGCCGAGCTGGAAGTCGATGCGCCAGACATTGTCGGCCTGCATATGCAGCAGCGTCGATTGCCGGCGGTGGAAGGGCGGGTCGAACCAGAACCAGCGCTCCGGCGGAAAATCGGCTTTCATCACCACGTCGGCGATCAGGAAGCGGTCGTTGAAGACCTGGCCCTTGAACGCCAGCCCAAGCTCGTGGCGAACCAGGCTGCGCGCGCCGTCGGCCGCGATCAGCCAGTCGGCCTCGAGCGCGTAGGAACCCCGCGGCGTCTCGACCGAAAGCCGTACATGATCGGCCGCCGTTTCGACCCCGGCCACCTTCTCCCGCCAGCGGACCTCCACGCCCAGCGCCTCGGCGCGGCGAACCAGATATTCCTCCAAGTAATATTGCTGCAGGTTGATGAAGGCAGGCATCTTGTGGCCGTCCTCGGGCAGCAGGTCGAACCGGTAGATCTCCCGGTCGCGCCGGAAAACCTTGCCGGTCTTCCAGATAACCCCTTTGTCCACCATCGGGTCGGCGCAGCCCAGCCGGTCCCAGATCTCCAGCGCGCGTTTGGCGTAGCAAACCGCGCGGCTGCCGATGCTGACCGTCTTGTCCTCGTCCAGCACGACGACTTTCTGGCCCCGGACCGCCAGGTCGATCGCCGCCGACAGCCCAACCGGCCCGCCACCGGCGACAACCACCGGATGGCGCTTTACCGCGCCGCTTTTCTGCTCGGCGGACTGTCGAAATTCGAACTCGGGATAGTCATAAGCGTTCAGCATGACCCTTTTATCGCGCCAATTTGTATGGCTTCACCCGTTGATCGATGGCGCCAAATATCGACTTACCCTCGGCGTCGAACATTTCGATTTGCACCTGATCGCCGAAATGCATGAAGGGGGTCTTCGGCGCGCCGTGTTCGATGGTCTCCAGCATGCGTTTCTCCGCGATGCAGCTCGATCCCTTGCTGCGGTCACGGTTCGAGACGGTGCCCGAGCCGACGATCGTCCCGGCGCAAAGCGGTCGCGATTTCGCCGCATGAGTGATCAGAGAAGGGAAATCGAATGTCATGTCGACGTCGCAATCGACCGCGCCGAACTGCTTGCGATTAAAGTGGGTGACCAGCGGCAGGTGCACCACCGCGCCGTCCCAGGCGTCGCCCAGCTCGTCGGGCGTCACCGCAACCGGCGAAAAAGCGCTGGACGGCTTGGACTGGAAGAAACCGAAACCCTTGGCCAGCTCACCGGGGATCAGATTGCGCAGGCTGACGTCGTTGACCAGCATGATCAGCCTGATTTGGCCGCGCGCGGCCTCGACGGAGGCGCCCATCGGCACATCGCCGCAAATCACCGCGACCTCGGCCTCGAAATCGATGCCCCAGTCCTCTGATTCCATACAGATATCGTCGCGCGGGCCCAGGAAGGAGTCGGAACCACCCTGATAGATCAGCGGATCGGTCCAGAAGCTTTCCGGCAGGTCCGCGCCGCGCGCCTTCCTGACCAATTCCACATGGTTCACATAGGCCGAGCCATCGGCCCACTGGTAGGCGCGGGGCAGGGGGGACATCGCCTGCGCCTGATCGAAGGGCCGGGCATCGCGCCGGCCGCCGGCGTTCAGCTCGTGATAGGCGTCGCGCAGCGGCGCTTCCATGGATTCCCACCGGTCCATGGCGCCCTGCAGGGTCGTTACCAATTCGGGCACGGATACGGAGCGCGACAGGTCGCGCGAAACGACGGCCAGTTCGCCGTCGCGCATGCCGTTCTTCAATGTCGCGAGTTTCATTGACGGTCAGTCCTTCGCCTTCCAGGAATCCACGTAGCCCTCCCATTCTACACACGACGGCAGGTCGCCCGCATCCATCGGATCGCGGGTGTCGACCATCACCGCGACTTCGTCGGTTTCCTTGCGGTCGTATTTCATGGCGGTCTCGTAGGCCTTGGGGTGGGGTCCATGCGGGAACCCGGCCGGTTGCCGGTCGTCTCCATCACGCGGCGGCTGACACAGCTTG
>CAXMQC010000317.1:0-3581 GCA_964195285.1 Akkermansiaceae bacterium | reverse complement strand
CGCCAGATTATGGGTCTTCTCCGCGGCTATTGTGGGCTGCGCGATAACGGTTGCAAACAGGCCGGTCAGGATAAGGGCAGCAGCCAGAAATCCTCTCTTCATCGTGTTATTCCTCCCATGGATGTGCACAAGTTGTTGATTTTACCATCACATATTTATGATCGAATATGATTAAACCCTAATCCACAATTTTTTCAAACGCAAAATTTTGTGATCGCGGTCAATGCATTGGACAGGCGCTGCTGGCATATGCGGTGAACCGCCGTTATACAGGCTGATGTTCGGGCCCGCCTGTGTCGCGGCGGGAAAATCAATACGGGGAGACCGGGATACATGGCAAAGCGCGAGCCGCCGCCAGCCAAACTGACGGAAACGGACGACGCCCTCAATCTGCTGGACGATCTTGTCGCGCGGGCAAAGAACCGTGGCGCCGATGCGGCGGATGCGGTGCTGGCCAACGGCATCGCCCTGTCGGTCGGGCAACGCATGGGCAAACGCGAAAAGCTGGAACGCGCCGAGGGCAACGACATGGGGCTCAGGGTTTTCGTCGGCAAGCGGCAGGCGATTGTCAGTTCCAGCGACTGGACCTCCGAGAGCCTCGACGCGTTGGTCGAACGCGCGCTGGCGATGGCCAAGTCGGTGCCGGAAGATCCCCATTGCGGCCTGCCCGGCGAGAATGAGGTATTCGTCGGGCCGCTGATCGATCCGGACATCTGCGACGATGCCGAGCCCAGCCCGGCCCAACTGGGCACCCGCGCGAAACAGTGCGAGGACGCCGCCCGCTCGGTCCCCGGCGTGACCAATTCCGAGGGCGCGGAAGCGGGCTGGAGCCTGAGCGAGATATCGATCCTCGGGTCCAACGGGTTCGCCGGCAGCTATGCGACGTCGCGCCATTCCATCGGCGCCGCCGTATTGGCGGGCGAAGATACCGACATGGAGCGCGATTACGATTTTTGCACGACGGTCTATCTGGAAGATCTCGACGAGCCCGAGGATATCGGCGTTAGCGCCGGTGTGCGCGCGACCAGCCGGCTGGGCGCCCAAAAGGTTGAAACCGCCAAGGTCCCGGTGGTCTACGATCCCAGGATCGCCAATTCACTGATCAACCATTTCGCGTCGGCCGTGAACGGAGCGGCGGTTGCCCGCGGCACCAGCTTCCTGAAGGACCGTATGGGCGAGCAGGTTTTTGCCGACGGCATCACGATCATCGACGACCCGCAACGACCGCGCGGGCTGCGCTCCAAGCCGTTCGACGCCGAGGGTATGGCCAACCCCGAACTGGCGCTGATCGAGGACGGCCGGCTCGGCAGCTGGATTCTCGATCTGCGGTCGGCGCGCCAGCTGGGCCTGGCTACGACCGGGCGGGCGTCGCGGGGGACATCCTCGCCACCCGGCCCGTCGGCCACTAATCTATACATGCGGCCAGGCAAGGTGTCGTCGGCCGAACTGATCGGCGACATCGCGCAAGGCTTCTACGTGGTCGAGCTGATCGGCATGGGCGTGAACATGATAACCGGCGATTACAGCCGGGGCGCCGCCGGCTTCTGGATCGAGAATGGCGAGGTGACCTATCCGGTCAGCGAGATCACCATCGCCGGGAACCTGAAGGACATGTTCATGAACCTGACGCCGGCCAATGACCTGGAATTCCGCTACGGGGTCAACGCCCCGACGCTGCGCCTCGAAGGCATGACGGTCGCCGGCGCCTGACAGCGGGCCCCTACCTCGTCAGGAATGATAGGACAGCAGCGCGACACCGCCGACGATGGCGATGATGCCGCCCCATTGCGCCCAGCTCATCGCCTCGTGCAGGATGAAACGGGCCAGCACCACCGTGACCGCGCTAAAGCCGGATGAGACGACCACCGCCAGCTCGGCACCCGGCTGTCCGGCGGGCGTAAACAGCGCGATATAGGCGACGCTGTCCAGCAGTCCCTGCAGGGCCAGGAAGGGCCACCAGCGAACCGGCATTGCAGGGCGTTGCCGTCGGGCCGCCAACACCAGCAAAAGACAGGCGACGCCGACCCAGCGCGCGATCCACAGGGTCGGCAGTTCGCCATGGAACACCGCGGCCTCCTGCGCCACCAGCACCGCAATGGCAAATCCGACCGCCGCGGCCAGCGCGATCCAGACCGATTTGCGGACATGGTCGCGGCTGTAGCTGTGTTCGCCGCCCACCGCCACCGCGAACCGGGCGACCACGCCCACGCCCACCAGCACGATTGCGATCGCCAGCCACTCGATCGCGCCGGGCCGGCCGCCACGCGCGACCGTGATCAGCATGGCGAAGACCGGATAGCAGGCGGTGATCGGCGCAACTACCGTGACCGGTCCGCGCGCCAATCCCCAGTATAGAGTCAGGGTCGCCAGGGTAATGCCGACACCGCCGGCGATCGCCAGCGGACCGCCCCGCGCATGCCAGGTCAAGTCGGCGATGTCGTCCCAGGCCAGCAGGGTGAGGCCGAGCCCGCTGAGAATCAGCACGCCGGTAAGGGCCACGGCCGTCCCCATGGCGCGGCTGGTGTAGCGCGCGATAAAGTCCGCCGTACCCCAGCTTAATGCCGTTACGGCGCCCCATAATGCCGGATCCATGATCGCCGGAATCCCTCTGTCGCCATCACTTGCCCGCAGGCACTTTAGTGCCTACGATGAGGGCTGATAAAGGGGCATTTGGGGAACGGGAGCAAAATTTCATGCCGGCCGCCGAGGAGGGGGAAAACGTCATCCGTCTGGACAGCGCCCAGGAAGCGCTGAAACGCCATTTCCTCGGCTGGCAATGCCGGCTTCGCCAGCATGCGATGCGCAAGAATGGCGGGCGGCCTTCATCGGGCATGTGCCCATCGGTCGAATTCGGTGAAGAGGGCTCGGCGCGGGCCGAACTGGTGATCCTGATCAGCCAGAAAGACTCGTCCGACGCCACCGCCAAGTTTCGCCATATGGTGCGCAAGACGCATGACCCGAAAGAACGCCTGGACGGTGTGGTCAAGGAGCTGTCGGCCGCCTACTTCCAGTATCCGGAAGAATTTTCCGACGTCATGACGGCCCTGTTCGGGCCGACCTCAGGCATCGCCGACCGGCTGGTTGCCGCCGGCCGCGGGATACTTCGTTTCGATCAGTATTCGCAAAAATACACGATCCCCTGCCGGGTCGACCTGCTGGCCGAGGCCGACTCCGCCTGGCAGGCGACGTTCTGGCACAACAGCCTGTTCAATCCGAACATCCCCGGTGGCGCGAAAGTGCTTGCCTTCACCCCTAACTGGGCCGAAGCGCAAGCCGACCCGCCGGTCGTGTAAAGGGCTGCACGGTTCGTCACATCGCATCCCGATTGAGGCCGATGTCCCGTAATTGATTGCGGTCGAGATGCGCAAGATCCTGCCTGATGACAAAATCCCTGCGATCCCGGTCGATCGCCTTGAGGGCGGGGGTCAAATGGCGGCGAAACGCGCGAAACGCGCCTATCACCAGGTTGCGGCAGTCCGACCCGACGGCGGGCGTCGGACCGATGAATTTCGTCAGCACTCGAGTCATATCGGTTCTCCATAGTCAGAAATTTGTTTTACCTAAACTCAATATAATCGCTA
>CAXMQC010000316.1:0-6444 GCA_964195285.1 Akkermansiaceae bacterium | reverse complement strand
CAGAAGACGGCATACGAGATGAGTCCAAGTGACTGGAGTTCAGACGTGTGCTCTTCCGATCTGAGAAGCCGGGATACGAGACCCGAAGGGCGGCTTCCCGAGCGCACCGGCCGCGTTGCGCGATGCTTGTGGTGGAATGGCACCACGGCGCATCGCGCGCCTAACCGGTGAACTCGGGAAGCCGTCCTATGGATATCAAGGGTTAGATTCTACCCACTAATAAATTCATCGCCGCCAGGGCGGCATCGGCGTTTGACGGCGCTACGATCACCCAGGATTCGAGCAATATGGCCGCCTGCACGGAATAGCACTGCGGATCCTCGTCGGTGCCGCATATCCATTCAACAATGTGATCGATGTCGAGGATCAGATCGCTGATCCACAGGCCGGCATCCGGATCCGGCGCAGCGAGATGCAGGCCATAAATCAGATTGTCATGCCACGAGCGTTCCTCCTCGGATGAATGGGTATCGCTCATTTGATACTATTTTGCCCAGCCAGCCGGTCAATGACCGTCGTAGCCGGCGCGGCGGCAGTAATATTCCCAGATACGGCGTGCGCCCAGGGTATTGGGGGCCGACAGATCTGCGGTATTGGCCAGTTCGCCCGGGGACAAATAGGTGACAGTTCGGCCCATCATCATCGCGTTCATCTGGACCCGAGCGTTGGCCTGCGCGTAGATCGCGGTGGTCACGGCAAACTGCAACGCCGGCATGGCGACCGACGAGCCATGGCCGCGCATCAGGACCAGCCGGTTGCTGCCAAGGGCCGCGGCCAGGTCGCGGCCCTGTTCCATATTCGTCACCAGCATGTCGGTATCGCCGAACTTGTCGGCGATATCCCACACCGGCACTTCGGGTCCGATTCTGGCGGCCGTATGAAAGATTGGCCGCAGGGGTATGTCGGTCACACCGAAGGGGAGAAGTTCTTCCGAATGATTGTGAACGACGGATTGGACATCGGGTCTCGCTTCGAATATCGCGGCATGGATATAGCGCTCCTTGTAAACGTCGGGACAGTTATCCTTGACCGGCTCGCCGTCCAGGCCAAATTCCAGCAGATCCTCCCGTTCGACAAGCTCCGGGCTGCGCGACCGGGCGAGGAAAAAACGCTCCGTCTTGTCTGGATGACGGACGCTGACATGGCCAAAGCCGTCGACCACGCCCTCATGGGACAGTATCCGGTTCGCCGCCACCAGATTTCCTAAAATGTCATCCAGCTCCGTCATTTTACCGCCACCTGTTTGTCACTTGATCTGTTTTCCAGAACCCTATGATACGGCCGTGGGTTCGATTCGTAACCCCTTGTTCGACGTAATCGAATCTTGAGCCGGAAAGGGAACGGCGAGGCCTTGCTTCAGGATTTTTTCCGATAGGGCGCCATGTCGCTCCGTCAGGAAATTCAGGAGGCGGACAGGATAGTCATCGGCGACGGCGCGCTTAATGGAACCTCTGTTGGACAGGTGTTCTCGCCACCGGCGCAGTCTCGGTTTGTCGGCGAGGATGCCGAAGTCGGCGATGGCGTCGAACGTGTCGAAATATCGGAAGATGGGGCCGAAAACCGCATCCACCAGAGAAAAGCTTGCGCCGTCGAACCACGGACCGGCGCCCAATTCCTGTTCCACCCGATCGAACATGTCGGACAGGCGCTGCGCTTCCGCAATGAGTGTCTCCGGGGTTTTGACATTATAAAAACGTCCGATCGCGTTGAGACAGGCTGATCCGAATTCCATCCATGCGCGGTGGTTCGCGCGCGCGAGGGGGGCGTCCGGATGCAACGGATGGGGCAGGGTTTCTTCCAGATATTCGAGAATAACCGCGGATTCGAACAGGACCGTCCTGTCTCCCTGGTCGTCTTCTACCTGGAGCAACGGAACCTTGCCGAGCGGCGAGATCTTTGTGAACCAGTCCGGCTTGTTGCCGAGGTCGACGTAAAGCCGGTCGAAGGAAACGCCTTTTTCATCGAGCACGATGGCCGCCCGTTGGACATACGGACACAGATGGTGACTGACAAGTGTAAGATTTGGCATCTTTGATCCTTTCATGCATATGCATCTAACACGTATATAGATGCATATGCATATAGAGTCAATATTGATGCAATTACATTTAAATGATACATATCGGCCATGGCGAAAAGCGGTGATAAAGCGAACGACGAAGCCGTCACCGCCTGGGCGAGGCTGGTACGCGTTTCCCAATCTCTCCTGCCCAGGGTTGAAGCCGATTTAAAGGCACAGGGTTATCCGCCGCTCTCCTGGTATGACGCCCTGCTCGAGCTAAGACGTGCCGGATCCAAGGGGTTGCGGCCCTTCGAGCTGCAGCAGGAAATGCTGCTCGCACAATACAACATGTCGCGCCTTACCGACCGTCTCCTAAAAGCGGGCTATGTGGCGCGGGAAATGTGCGAAGACGACGGGCGCGGCCAAATCTTATCCATCACCCCGCAAGGGGAGACAGTGCTGAATAACATGTGGCGCGCCTACCGTGCGGCGATCCGAAAACATTTCGCCGATCGGATCGATAAGAAGGACGTGGAAAGCCTGATCGTAATTTTGGGAAAATTTACGTGATACGGAGGGACGTTGAGATACATGGCGGCGACCATGGCTCCTTCAACTCAGGCGGCGGCGCACAAAGAAACTGAGTTGCTCTATCGCGATGACCAGGACGAGGACCACCAGGGTAAGCGTTGCCACCTTGTCGTAGTGAAACGATCTTGTGTAGAGCTGGATATAAAATCCGATACCGCCGGCGCCGACCAAACCGAGGACAAGGGATTCGCGCAAATTCATCTCGAAGCGGAACAACGTATCGCGGGCAATATCGGGGCCGACCTGCGGCAATGCCGCAAAGCGCACCACCTGCCACCGGTGCGCGCCGGCGGTGGCAAGAGCGTCCATAGGTCCGCGTTGCGCGCCTTCGAAGGCTTCCGCGTAAAACTTGCCGAGCATTCCGGTCGAATGAACCGCGACGGCCAGCACGCCCGGAAATGGTCCCAGCCCGACGGAGCTGACAAACAGCAGCGCCAAAAGGATAACCGGAATGCCGCGCACTATGCCCAGCAACCATTTCACCGGCTGATGGACCCAGGGCGGTGTCAGGTTGGCTGCCGCCATCAGCCCGAGCACCAGGGAGGCCACGGCGCCGAGCACGGTGCCGAGAAAGGCGATCTGTACGGTCTCGATGGTCGACAGAACCACGATGTTGGCGATGCCCATGTCGGGTGGCACCATACGGGCTAAAAATTCCGCCATTCGCGGAATGCCGGCGATCAAACGAACCGTATCGAACTCCGTTCCGTGCCACGCCCAGGCAATCAGCACGACCGCGATGAGTACCGTTCCCAGCCGTATGGCGCCGGCCCAGCGGCTGGTTTGATCGACAGGCGCGGTCACGCGGTTTGGCGCCGGTGTTCGCCGTCCGGCAGGGGAACCGTTTCCGGTGTCGGGCTGCGGCCGTAAATGGAACGCAGGGCAACGGCATTCAACGGCCCGTCCGACGCGCTGTCATAGACGATGCGGCCCACGGCGAGGCCGATGATCCGCTCCGCATGCTTCTCCGCCAGGGCTGGGTGATGCACGATCATAACCGTCGTCGCGCCGCGCCGCGCGCCGGAATTGGCAATCAGCGCCAGCATATCTTCTGCCAGGACGGGATCGAGGTTGCTCACCGGCTCATCGGCGCACAACAATGCCGGGTCCTGGGCCAGAGCGCGCGCGATGGCGACCCGTTGCCGCTGGCCGCCGCTGAGCGAATCGACCCGCCGGTGGGCGAAATTCTCGAGGCCGGTCTCGGCCAGCGCTTTGGCGGCGAGCGCGTGGTCGGTGTCGGAAAACATGCCGAACAGGCTCGCGACCGGCCCAGCCCAGCCCAGCCGGCCGCATAGCGCGTTGCGATAAGCGCTCGACCGTTCGACCAGATTGAATTCCTGAAAGATGCAGCCGATCCGGCGGCGAAATTCCCGCTGCCGAGCATTCTCTGACGTAAGGTCCTCACCCAAAATCACGATCCGCCCGGCGGTGGGCGCAATCAGTCCATTGATCAGCCGCAGCAAGGTCGTTTTGCCGGCGCCGCTGGTCCCGATAAAGGCGATGCGCTGTCCCTCGGGTACGGTCAGCGCCTCGATGTCCAGAACGTCGCCGCCCTGGTCGTTATAGCGGACCCTGACACCATCGATCCTGATTGCCGCATCGGTCATCGGATCAGCCCGTATTGCCGCGCCAGTTTCGCGACGTCCTCATAGGCGCCCGGTGATGCGCGAACATAGCCGTCCGGGCTGTAGACGTGCTTCAGAAGGTGGCGATGGCTTGGCTGATTGAGTTTGAGCATGGCCTTCACGAAGGCTTCGGCGATCACGGGGTCGAGCCCCTTGCGGGCGATCACCGCATGGGAAGGTATGGGCGGGCTCTGTGCGATGGGCAGCGCGTCAGCTTGTTGGTTGGGGGGCAATAGCAGCGGCGCATATATGCTGACGCCGGCGGCATCCACCAGACCGTTAGCGACCGCCTGGATCGCCTGCTGGTAACCGCCGGCGAAATACACCCGGCGAAAGAAGTTGTGCATATCGTCGCCTCGTCCCAGCAGGTTCGCGCGCGCAAAAAGATCCCGCGGATAGAGGTAACCCGATTCAGAGACCGGATCGGCGAAGGCGATGGTCTTGCCACGCAGCGCTTCGATGGTTCGAATATTGCTGTCGCGCCGGACGAAGATGGCGGACGCGTAATACGGTTTTCCCCGATACACCTCGGAAAGCAGCGCGCGGGCTCCGTTTCGCGCGCGCGCCATCACGTAAGGCAGCGCACCCATGAACGAAATGTCGGCCTTCTCCGCGCTCAGCGCTTCGATGGCCGCGGTGTGATCCAGCGTGACGAAGCCACGTACCGGATGTCCGATCTCTCCGGCCAGATAGCGGCTTATACCGCGAATGTCGCCGATCAGCTTCTCCGGATTCTCCTGCGGGATGAAGGCCAGGACGAGCGGTTTGTCCGCCGCCGAAGCGCCAGCCTGCGCGAATATTGCCACGACCAGCGCCGCGGCGAGATTAATACATTTCGGACGCATGGCGCTCCTCGAATTTCTTATAACGCCGCCAAAGCCGCCCAGCCTCGGTCCCGTTGGATGACGCGATGGCGCGGCCCATGCGGTCCAAATCGTTTGCCAACTGCTCGACGCGGGTCAGTTGTCGGGTGTTCCACATGCCGGCGGCGTCGGCGCGCAGATCGCGCTCCACGGTACGGATCAACAGGTTCGCGTGGAACTGGTCGCGCGCCGGGATCAATGTGTCGAGCGTGCTGAGGAATACCGAAAGTTCGCCGAAGGTCATGCGGAAGCGCGTGTTGGTGTTATCGAATTTTTCGTATGGTTGCTCGCCGCCGCCGATTGTCTCCAGATAGGCGGTGAGATCGGCCTTCGAGGATGTGTCGAGCTTGAGGCTGAATTTTGTGTCGAACCAATCGACCACCGCCGTTAGCGTCGCCAGCGATCCGTCATGGAAGTAGGGCGCCGTGAAGGCAGCGCCGAGCAGCGTCGGCGTGTCGAACGCGCTATCGCGGCCGAATGCAGACGCCGGCTCACCCGACCCGATGTCGTGGCGCCGCCCGTCCAGGAAGGTGGCAGACGGCATGTGACAGGTGGCGCACGATTGGCCGTTCATCTGTGCGAACGGCCGGTTGAACAGGGTTTCGCCGCGCCTGGCGGCCGCCGAGGCGTGGCCGTTCAGCCGCCCGTTGCGGTCAAGCTGCTTGACCGGCAGGAAATCGAACTCGTTGAGGTAGGCGACCAGCGCATCGAGCATCAACGGCGTCGGTTCAGGGCCGTTGAATTCACTGACAATGACGTTGCGGGTGAAGTCCCGCAGGCCCGCCGTTCGGCCATCGCGCCCGTATGGCGCGGTAAATCGGATCCCGCGCAGGCTCGGAATGTCCACCGGATCGAACCGGTGATCGTTGGCACGCGGATGGAAAAAGGCGCTGTCCACATCGAGCCCGCCGGGCCGTATGCTGAGACCGGGGATATAGAACCGCCGGTTAATATCGCTTCGGTTATGACAGGTTGCGCAAGAGATACCGATGCTGCGCGCCGGTTCGCCAAAGATTTCCGGCGAATCGAACAACATATCGCCGTAGGCGACCGTAAAAAGCTTGCTCTCGTCGATGCCACGCTCTTCGAAATTCAGCACAAGCCTTGGCAACGGATCCTGCTCTGCGACAACCGCGTCCGGTGGCAGGGCGGACGGGCCATGTCCGAAATCGGGCGTTCGATCTTCGAAATTTGCGCGCAGATATCGCTCGATTGTCCCTGTGTCGGTATCGAAGGCCTGTCGTATGGCAGGGCTCGGCTGGTCGCTGCGCAGGATTGTGGCGAGTCCCAGCCAGGCGAGCCCAATATTGCGGTAGGTCTTGGGATCGGTTTCACGCACATGGGACGCGAAGGCATTATAGAC
>CAXMQC010000315.1:0-3574 GCA_964195285.1 Akkermansiaceae bacterium | reverse complement strand
CGCTCTGTTGCCCTCCGGCGGCCATTCCATCAGGCATCCCGCACAGCACGATGCTGGCGCATCGGGCAAGCGGGATAACGCGGCGGCTGGCCGCCGGAGGGCAACCCGGAGGGACACGGCGCTTTCGGCCCGGGGCTGCGTCGCGGCCCTCGACCGTAGCCCCGCTACGCTCTTCGGACCGCTCCTGTCCCCGGACCGAAATCGCCGCGTCAGAGCGGTTTCATATGGTCGTAAAGGGCTCTAGCTGCAGGTTACCGCCATTTTCATAGGGGTCGTCTCTGAAATGTATGCTGTTGTCCGCCTCCACCCAGACGGTCCGCGTGATGATATAAATCGGCATCGGATTGTGCAGTCTGACGCGATATGTCTTACCCGCCGCAACAACCTTGTTATATCTTTCCCGAGTCCAGCCCTCTTCTTCCAACAGCAACATCGCCAGTTGGGCCGCGCCGCTGACCCGTACGCAGCCATGGCTGAGGGCGCGGCTTGACCGGTTGAACAGGCGTCGCGACGGTGAGTCGTGCAGGTAAATGGCCTGGTTGTTGGGGAACATGAACTTCACATTGCCGAGCGGGTTGGCCGGCCCGGGATCCTGCCGCAGGATAAAGGGCAAGTGGTCGCCGTTTAGCGCGGCCATGTCGAATGATTCGGCGTCGAGCTCCTGCCACTTCCTGTCAAAGAGACGAATGCCGCGCTTGCTGAGATAGTCGGTTCCATCGATCCGCAGCCTGGGCATGATCTCCTCGACCGCAGTGCGGCGCGGCACCGACCAAGTCGGATTGATCTCCAGCCACTTCAGTTCACTGATCATGTTAGGGGTCTCGCGGCCGGGCTGCCCGACGATCGTTCTGGTGCGCATTATTTCTCTGCCACCATCGATCATTACCAAATCATATGCGGCGATATTGACCACGATGGCGCGGTTGCCAACGCGGGACTCGGGTTTGCGTTGCAGGCGCAGATTCACGGCAACTTGTGCGGCCCGGATTTCGGCCGGTATGTTGAGGGCCACCAGGCTATCGGCGCCGACCGCCCCGTCGGGGACCAGCCCGTGGCGCCTCTGGAAACGCTTTACGGCTATTTCCAGTTCGCTATCGAAATACGTCCTTTCGGTATTCGCATCCGCCCGCAGATCGCCGGTCAGCGCCAGGCGCCGGCGGAGGGCGATGACACGATTGTCGGACAAGCCGAGACGTAGCGCCTTGTCGGTGGGAATGGTATCCCATCCACCGACCAATACAATTGCATTGTATCTAGCAAGCGCGTTACGCAACCGCTTATAAGCGCGGTCGGCGGGTGCGAGGTCATTCAGGAATACGCCAAAATGTTCGGCCGCGGCAGCGCGCGCCAGAAGGCTGATATCCTTGTCTTTCCTGTCCCACAGATCGGCCGAATACCGCATCAGCGCTTCGCTCAACATCAGCTCGGCGGCGGAAAGCCCAATCGCGTCGCCCTGCGCCAGGGCTTTGCGGATCGTATCGATGCGATAGGCGGCCGGGTCCAATGCATCCACCTCGGCATGCGTCAGCCGTCCCAGCAGCATCGCACCCCGCGGGGTTAATCGTCCGTCGCCCGAAACCCATAGCGGCCGATAGCCGCGGTTTCGGTAAACCACGGCGACGGAAGGATCCGCCGGGACAGTCCAGCCGACGGCGCTGGCGCTGTAGATGGTCGAGCCGGGATCGCCAAGCATGTCGGCCAACGTCGATCCCAGCGCAATCGTCGACGCCGAGGCGGCCGGCGGTTTATCCGCAGACCGGTCCGGCGTGACCCTCATTCCTGGCGCTGCTTGCAAGGCCAGCGCTGAATCCGCCGGCTCTACGAATTCGGGCACGGCAGAACATGCGGCCGCCATAAAAATGACGGCCAGCATGATCGCTATGATAACAAAGGGCCGTTTTTTATTAGCGTCCAGCCCTCCGGCGCTTCTTCCTGACATATTTTCTCCGCGGCCTGCAAGATGACGGCAGTATCCCCACCACCCGGCTGTCGTCTCCAAAACACACCCAAACAACGAGCCTGAAATTGCATTATTCCACCATCCGGCCACACTTTCGCCCGAAATAAACAGGCGCACCGGAGTCACCCGAACAACGGGCTGATAAGTTCACTAAAATCGCTTTATTACCAAATAATTAACGCCATTAACCATACCCGTCACATTTTGTTGTGGTTTATGTCAATCAACGGTATTTGGGGCTATTCAGGGTTAATCGGCGCGACGAAGAAGCCCCGGCGCCGCCAAAATCGTCTCATTGTTCATTGCGGCAAATTGGCCCTGTACAGGAACTCCACCGATCGGCGTATATTGGTTAATTCGAGTATGCGGCGATACGCCGACCGACAATCCTGCAAATCGGACTGGACCGCCGGCGGGCGGGGCGGCATCATGGTCATCCATCGGATAAACAAGGGAGCTCGCGGAACCGTGCTGTTGAACAGAGGATACGAAGGCGATTTGACGTCCGCGGAGGGCTGGAAATTTCTCGAGGAAGATTCCGAGGCTTTGCTGATTGACGTTCGCTCGGTTGCCGAATGGGTCTATGTCGGCCTTCCCGATCTGTCGCAATTGGGCCGTACCGTGGTCTGCGTGCAGTGGATGCAATGGCCGAACATGGAGACCAACCCCGACTTCATACCCCACCTTGAAGCCGAGGGCGTCACCCGCGACCGGCCGCTGTTGGTTATATGCCGGTCTGGCGTGCGATCGCGCGACGCCTCGGTGGCCCTGACCGCCGCCGGATTTGGCCCCTGCTACAACATATCCGACGGGTTCGAGGGCGACCTGGACAACACCAAGCATCGCGGAATATCGAATGGCTGGAAGGTCGCAAGCCTGCCTTGGATACAGCAATAGTCGACCGAGACGGGCATGACTATTATCGAGGAACTGGAGTCGCGGCTGGCGGGCGAGGAAAGCATGTTTCGCGCCCAGCTGCTGCGCGAGGATCTGGTGCGGCTGCGGCGGCTGGTCGAAATGGCGGATGAGCATGACGACCGCGACGCGTTTCGCAAGGCCGGCGCCTACATCGGCTGGACCAACGGCGATATGCGAACCCACGAGTTGATGAATCAGCTAAACCCCTTGCTGGACGCCATGTATGACTGGCGGCGCGGCGAACAGGGGCCGCAAGCCGAGCAGACGCTGCGGGCGGCCTGGGACGATTTCCACAACGAGCGGATACGCATACTGCTGCATTGTTTGTGAACGTCCCAAATTCCGTGCTTGCGCCGTTGGCCGCTCTGTTGCTACTTATATATTAGAAAAAACGTATCTACCGCCAAGGGCCGAATGACTCGGCGCCCCGCCGGCCATGCGCGGCGATGAAAGACGGGCGGTATTTGCCGTGGAGGAAACGATCATGGAAGAGATGGAGATCGGCACCGTCGTGGCCATCGCCGGGTTCGTGCTCGGCGGCGCCTTCGGCGCCACCGCGCACCGCACCAATTTCTGCACCATGGGAGCTATCTCGGATATGGTTTTCATGGGCAACTGGAACCGCATGCGGGCCTGGTTGATGGCGATGGCGGTAGCCATGTTCGTCAGCCAGGCGATGCACGTCCTCGGGGTCGT
>CAXMQC010000314.1:0-2040 GCA_964195285.1 Akkermansiaceae bacterium | reverse complement strand
TCCGCCCAGCGGCGTCTCGGCGGAGGGAGGGCAGCACAATGATTGATGTCATCTGGTCGACCATGCCGTTCCTGCTCGAGGGGCTGTGGATGACGTTCAAGATCTCCATCATCACGATTTTCTTCGGCAGCCTGCTGGGGTCCGCCATCGGCCTGCTGCGCACGATGAATATCCTGGCGGTGAACTTGATCCTCGGCGCCTATATTCACACCCTTCGCGGCACCCCGTTTCTGATCCACCTGTATGTGGTTTATTTCATCTTGCCGACAACCGGTATATCGTGGCTGCAATTGGAGGCATTCCCAGCGGCGATCATCGCGCTCAGCATGTACACCTCCACCTACGTCGCCGAGATCGTGAGGGCGGCCATTCAGGCGGTTCCGCGTGGCCAGAGCGAGGCTGCCCGCTCGGTCGGCATGACCGCCCTCCAGACCATGTGGTATGTGGTTCTGCCCCAGGCCGCCAAGCTGATGATCCCGCCCATGGGCGGGATCTATGTCATCATCATCAAGGGTACCTCGATCGTTTCGGTGATCGGGATCGCCGAGCTGGTGCGCGCCGGTGAGCACGCCACTCAGAGGCACCCCAGGGAGCTCCTGGTGATTTACGGAATGGTCGCCTTGATGTATTTTGTCTATTGCTATCCTGTCCTGCGTCTGGCTCGCTGGGCCGAAGGGAAATTCGGTACGGTCGATACGACTGGCTAGGCGATGGTCCAGGAAAGGTGAGTGCGATGAACATACTTTTTATCACTGCCGACCAATGGCGCGGTGAGTGCCTGTCCGCGCTGGGTCATCGCGACGTGAAAACTCCGAACCTCGACCGCCTCGCAAGTGACGGCGTGCTGTTCGCTCGTCATTATGCCCAGGCCACCCCGTGCGGCCCGTCGCGTGCCAGTCTTTACACCGGCATGTATCTCCACAATCACGGCGTTCACTCGAATGGAATTGTGCTCGACACAGCGCAAACCAATCTGGCGCTGGAAGCCCGCCAGGCCGGGTATCAGCCCGCCTTGTTCGGTTATACCGATATCGTCGAAGACCCCGGTTCGCCGGCGCCGGAAAACCGCGCGCATCGATATGCCGAACAGGTGCTGCCCGGCATGACGCCGGTCGCGCCGTCGGGCAACGACTGGCGCTTGTGGTTCGAGAGACTGAAATCCAGGGGGTATGCGATACCCGAAGATCCGACGGAGATTTTCCGCCCCCGGCCCGACTATCCGGCCGCAGCGGGTCGTGGACGGACCTATCCGCCGACCCGGTTCAGGGCAGAAGACAGCGCTACGGCGTTCCTCGTCGACGAGACGATCGACTATCTTGCACGCGGGCACGATGCACCGTGGTTCGTGCATCTCTCCATCCTCTCGCCGCACCCGCCGTTCATCGCATCGGAACCGTATCACGCTCTCTATGATCCAGACGCCATGACGCTGCCCGTGCGTTGCCGGACAGCTTCGGACGAGGCCCGCCAGCATCCCTGGCTGCAACATTACCTCTACGACCAGCAGGGGGCGGGCTTTACCGTCGGCGCGGAATCACGCGACAACCTGTCGTTGGGGGAGCGCGATCTGCGCCAGATCAAGGCGACCTATTTTGGCATGATCTCGGAGGTCGATACCCAAATTGGCCGGTTGATCGATTTTCTCCGGGAAACCGGAGCCTATGACGACACGATGATCATCTTCACCTCCGACCATGGTGAATATCTGGGCGACCACTGGATGTTCGCGAAATACAGCTACCATGAGCAAACATTTCATGTGCCGCTGATTATCCGCGACCCGGCGGCCGAGGCGCGCCTGGCCGATGGCCGGATCATCGATGCCTTCACCGAAAGCGTCGATATCATGCCGACCATTCTCGACCGGATCGGCCGACAGGCCCCGGCCCAGTGCGAAGGGTTCTCGCTGCGTGCCTTTTGCCAGGGTCAGCAACCAGATGACTGGCGCCAGGAATATTATGCCGAGTTTGACCTGAGGAGCCCGTGGTCGGGCAAGCGAGGCGCTCCGCTCGGATTGCATGACGACCAATGCATGATCAG
>CAXMQC010000313.1:0-1995 GCA_964195285.1 Akkermansiaceae bacterium | reverse complement strand
GGCCGCGAAGCCCCACCGGAGGCCGGCTTCCCTTGACCGCTGGCTGCGTTTTGGCCCGCTTGAGGCGCGCGCGGCACCAAGGCGCGAACCACGCCTGACCAGCGGACAAGGGAAACTGGTCAAATGGGTCTTTATCAACGCTCCTTGGTATGAAACCCGATGACGGCTTGTTACATGTTTTGAATTTCGGCCAGGGTGGCCTGGTAATTCGGGTCGTCCAGGCCGCCCAATTCCACCGCTCTGTTCGCCGCTTCGACGGCTTCCCCGCGGCGGCCCATCCCTTGCAATACATAAGCCAGATTATTCCAGGCCGGCGCCGCTATGTCCGGGTCGGCGGCGGCGGCGGCGCGCCAGGCATCCTCGGCGCCGACCAGATCGGCCAACGCGAATCGCGCATTGCCGAGCCCCATCCAGGCAGGGAAACTTTGTGGCCAGCGGCCAATGATCGCCTCATAAGCCAACGCCGCATCGGCATGGCGCGACACCCGTTCCAGTCCGGCAGCCGCGCGGACAACCTCCATTTCCTCGGCCGCGACCGGCATTTCGCCGGGCTCCAGCACGACCAGCGCCCAATAGCCGCCGCGCCGCCAGGTATGTTCGAACGTACGCAGCGCCACCGGGCGGTTATCCCAGGGGCCGGTATGCATGATAAGGTTGCCGGCATCGAGGTCGTAGCCGACGGCAACCGCGAAATGCCATTGCGGATAAAACTCCAGCCCGAGGTTCTGGAACACCAGCACCGGCCGGCCGGCGGCGATCTCGCCCAATAGCTCGCGCAATGAATCGACCGGGACCGCCAGCCGCCCGTTACGCCGCATTGCGGCAATTACGTCGGGTTGCAGCGTGCCCTCGCGGCCCGGCGTATAAACCTGTTCGGCCACCTCTTCCTGGGTGACGGGCAATCCCGACCAGGCCAGGGTCATGGCGGTCGCGGCGGGACCACAGTAATATTTCTCCTGCGGGAAGAAGGGGACGTCCGCAACAAGGGCCTGTTCCGGCAACATGCCGGGTTCGGCCAGAAGGTCCCGGGTTTGTTGCGCCGTGGTGCAGCCGAAGGCCAGCGACAATACCGCCAGCAGCGCCAGGATGCGCTCAATCATTGCATGCCCCTCCGAAAAACGGCTGCGATCACTTGTTCGCTTTTACGAACGGAAATACGTCCGTCAGGCCCGCCAGATCGGTGATCAGCAAGATGATAAAAACCAGGAGCGCGGCGCCGATGAGCGTGCCGAGGGCGTCCTGGCCGGCCGGCGCCTCGTCGATCCGCGCAGCGATTTGGCTGATCTCGACATCCGACATGACGGCGACCCGCTGTTCGGCTTCGGCCGGGTCTACCCCCATTCCACGCATTTCCGCGCGGACATCGTCGCGGGCCATAAAGTTGGCGACGCGCGCCCGGTCGGCCTCGGCCCGAGATGGCGACACGACCTGGTCGGTGCCGACCAGCGCCGCTTGCGCCATGCCGAGCGGCATCGACAATGCCAGCATCAACCCGATCAGCGGTGACGCCACAAATTTGGAATATTTACGCAGGAACAGCATTTACGGTTCTCCTAAGGTTTTGTCTCGGCCGCGGCTCGGCCGGTGGCCCGGAGCAGAACTGGCACCAGGAAGAATGCCGACCCTTTCAAACCAACCGCCCCGACTTACGATTCGGGACTGACGTTGCGCTTGGTGAACGGGAATATGTCGGTCAGGCCCAACAGGTCGGTGATAAGCAAAATGATGAAGATCGTCACTGCCGCGCCGACAACCACGCCGATCGTGCTTTGGCCGGCCGGCGATTCATCGATCTGCGTGGCGATTCGCTGAATCTCGAAATCCGACATCACGGCGACTCGGCGCTCGGCTTCGTCGGGATCCACGCCCATCCTGCGCAATTCGCCGCGGACATCCTCGCGGGCGACAAAGGCGACGACACGCGCCCGGTCGACATCGGCTTTCGCCGGCGCCACCACCGCGTCGGTGCCGACCAGCGCCGCTTGCGCCATGCCG
>CAXMQC010000312.1:0-5665 GCA_964195285.1 Akkermansiaceae bacterium | reverse complement strand
CCTGGAATGCGTGGTCCCCGGCGGCGAGATGGTCGTCGCGCTGCGCGAAGCCGGGTTGCTGACCGTACCGGCGGCGGAAAACGTAGTGCGCATCCTGCCGCCGCTGATTATCGAACAGGCTCATATCGACGAGGCTGCGGCGATCATCGAGAATGTCGCCGCGGCATGGCAGACGGACCCATGAGCAATCCGAAACATTTCCTCGACCTGGATCGGGTCGGACAGCAGGAATTGCGCGGTATTCTGGACATCGGCAAGGCGCTGAAGGACGGCACGGCGGCGGACCCGCGGCCGCTGTCAGGCAAGACCCTGGCGATGATCTTCGAGAAACCCTCGACCCGCACGCGGGTCAGCTTCGAGGTCGGCATCCGACAGCTCGGTGGCGAGGCGGTGGTGCTGAGCCCCGATGAAATGCAGCTTGGCCATGGCGAGACGGTGGAGGATACCGCGCGCGTTTTGTCGCGCTTTGTCGATGCGATCATGATTCGCACCGATGCGCCGGAAAAATTGGCGGCGCTGGCCGATAACGCGACCGTCCCGGTGATCAACGGCCTGACCGACCGTTCCCACCCCTGCCAGCTGATGGCGGACGTGATGACCTATGAGGAACACAAGGGTCCGATCGCCGGACGCAGCATCGCCTGGTGCGGCGACGGCAACAATATGGCGACAAGTTGGATTCATGCCGCTGCGCGTTTCGATTTTGCATTGCGGCTGGCCTGCCCGGCTGAACTGGCGCCCCTGCCCGACGCGGTTGCCTGGGCCAAGGCGCAGGGCGCGAAAATCACCGTTACCCGCGACCCCGAGGAAGCGGTCGCCGGCGTCGATTGCGTGGTCACCGATACGTGGGTCTCGATGGGCGACAAGGATGCCGCCAATCGCCATAACCTGCTCAAGCCATACCAGGTCAACGAGGCCTTGATGGCGCGCGCCGCCGGCGATGCGATCTTCATGCATTGTCTACCGGCCCACCGCGAGGAAGAGATGACGTCGGCGATCATCGACGGGCCGCAATCGGTGGTCTGGGACGAGGCCGAAAACCGGCTGCATGCGCAAAAAGGCATCCTGGCCTGGTGTCTGACGTGACGGAGCACCCGGGGAAGCGCTACCCGGACGACGTTATCCAGCCTTTTCAGATCGAGGCGCCGGGCTTGCGCGGGCGGCTGGTCAGGCTCGGCGATGCGGTCGATACGATCCTGAAACGCCACGATTATCCGCTGCCGGTCGCCGCCCTGCTGGCCGAGGCGCTGGCGCTGGCCGCGACCTTGTCGGCCGCATTGAAATATGAGGGCATTTTCACGCTGCAACTGAAGGGCGACGGGCCGGTCGGGATGCTGGTGACGGACGTAACCAGCGAAGGTGCGATACGCGGTTATGCGGAAGTCTCGGGCGCGCTGCCGGACGCGGCGGACATTGCCGCCGCGCCGGTGCGCGGCCTGGTCGGCAAGGGCTATCTCGCCTTTACCGTCGACCAGGGTGAGCATAGCGAGCGCTACCAGGGCATCGTCGAGCTGACCGGCGACAGCCTGACCGAATGCATCGACCATTATTTCCGTCAATCCGAACAGTTCGCTGCGGCGATGCAGGTCACGGCGGGGCGCAACGATGCCGGCGACTGGCGCGCCGGCGCGATGATGCTGCAGCGGCTGCCCGACAAGGAAGCGATCGTCGCCCGCGACGAGCGTGACGAGGCCTGGCGGCGATCCGTCATTCTGATGAGCAGCGTGACCGCCGCCGAATTGCTCGATCCGGCGCTGGCCCCCGCCGACCTGCTGTTCCGGTTGTTTCATGAAGATGGGGTGCGGGTCTTCGAACAGCGGCCGGTGGCCTTTGGATGCCGTTGTTCGCGCGAACGGGCGGCCCGCATCCTGGCCTCGCTGCCGCGCGAGGAGGTCGAGGAGTTGATCGTCGAGGGCAAGGTTGCGGTGACCTGCCAGTTCTGCAGCACGACGCAGGACTTCGGCGAGGATGAAATCGCCGGATTTTATTAGATTCAACGGGTCATATACCAAAGCTCGCTGATAGTGACCCATTTGATGGATCTTTGCGGCTCGCCGGGCAGGCGCGGCCTGTAGCGCGATGCTCCGCATCGGGCAAGGGCCGCAACGCACCCGGCGAGCCGCAAAGATCCACCGGAGGCCGGCATCCCTTGCCCGCTCACGACGTTGCGATCCGCTTGTGGCGCCCGGCGCCACGGCGCGAACCGCGCCTGACGAACGAATAAGGGAAACCGGTCAAATGAGCCTATATCAGCGAGCATTGGTATTAGTAAAATATCAACGAGCCTTGGTATAACCTTGATAGGGCGCGGGTTGGCGCGATATGTTCGCCGCCGGGTATTTAAGGCGATCGCCAAGGAGGAATGAGGATGCGTCGTTTCATTCAGTTTGTTGTATTTCCGGCCATGGTCCTCGGTCTGGTTGCCTGTCAGCCGCCGGGCAGGCCGAAATATGACGATATTTCGTTTACCCATCTGCCGCCAATCGAGTTGAATGTGGCTGAAATCATTATCAATACGCCCTATCAGGAACCGCTGGATCTGCCCCATGTGGGTGAGCAGTTCCCCATATCGCCGAGCCGCGCCGCGCGCAGTTGGGCCGAGGATCGCTTGCGCGCCGTGGGCAGCAGCGGCGCTGCGACCGTTACGATCGTCGAGTCGGGCGCGGTGGAAACCGAGCTGGCGCGCACCACGGGGTTCACCGGGCTCCTGACCAAGGATCAGGCGCAGAGTTACGAGGTGGCGATCGCGATGACGGTCGAGGCGGTTCAGGCGGACGGAAACAGGGGATTGGCGGAATCGCGAGTCACCAAAAAAACCACCGTCGCCGAGGATGCCAACCTTAACGAGCGCGAGACTGTCTGGTACAAGCTGACCCAAGAGACGATGAACAGCTTCGACGAGAACATGGAACGCCAGATCGGCAAGTACCTGGCTAATTTCTTGAAGTGACGTTTGCCGGCCGGCAAGGAAGAATGGCGGACCCGCGGGCCCGCCCATAGCTGACCGAGTTTCTATGCCCGCCAGAAGCTTGGCATCACCAGCACCAGGATGGTAAACAGTTCCAGCCTTCCCAGCAGCATGCCGAAGGACAGCATCCATTTCGCGGCGATCGGCACTTCCGCGAAGTTGCCGCCCGGGCCGATCATATCGCCCAGGCCCGGCCCGACATTGGCGATCGCCGAGGCCGCGCCCGAGGTCGCCGACAGGAAATCCAACCCGGTAAAGCCCAGCCCGATGGCCAGCGCCGCCCAGCACAGGATGAACAGGAAGAAGAAGGCCATCACCGAGGCCAATACCTGTTCGCTGATCGGTTTGCGGTTGTAATAGGGGATGAAAACGCCGTTGGGCTGCAGCAGGCGGCGCAGCTGGATGTTGGCCGCGGCGTAGAGCACCTGGAAGCGGAAAACCTTCAGCCCGCAGGTCGTCGATCCGGCGCAGCCGCCGATGAACATCATGAAGAACAGCGACGCCACGGCGAAACCGCCCCACAGGCCGAAATCGGTGGTGGCGTAACCGGTGCCGGTGATCACCGACACCACGTTGAAGGCCGCGAGCCTGAGCGCGATCACCGCCTCGACCCCGTTCTTCAAATGCAGGTAAATTGTCATTACCGCCACCGACATGATGACGATGGCCAGGAACAGCCGCACCTGTTCGTCTCGCCAAAGGCTGCGCGGGGCGCCGCGCAGGGCGCGCAGATATAAAACGAAGGGCAGGCTGCCGATCAGCATGAAGACGACCGCGATGGTATCGATCATCGCGCTGCCGAAATAGCCGACCGAGGTGTCGTGGGTGGAAAAACCGCCGGTGGCGATGGTCGTCATGGCGTGAGCGATGGCGTCGAAGCCGCTCATCCCCGCGGCCCAGTACAGGCTGGCGCAGAGGACGGTGAGGCAGAGATAGATCACCCCGGTCCAGCCGGCGACCTGGGCCATGCGCGGCATCGCTTTTTCCGACTTATCCGAGCTTTCCATGCGGAACAGCTGCATGCCGCCAACCCCCAGTAGCGGCAGCACGGTGATCGCCATGGCGATGATGCCGATGCCGCCAAGCCACTGCAGCAGTGCCCGCCACAGCAAGATTCCCGGCGGCGCCTGATCGAGCCCGACAATGACCGTCGAGCCCGTGGTGGTGACCCCCGACATGGCCTCGAAGAAGGCGTCGGGATAATGCATATTCAGCGCCGAGAAGGTGAAGGGCAGGGCCCCGAAGGTTGGAATGACCAGCCAGCACAGCGCGGTCAGCACGAAGGCCTGGCGCAGATTGATGCGCCGCGTCGCCGAGCGCGTCGACAGGGTCAGCGCCACCCCGATAAACAGCGTCAGCGCCGCGGCCGAGGCGAACACCCGCCAATCCGGATTGTCGACCACCAGATCGGCCAGCGCCGGCAGGGTCATCGCCAGCGCCAGGGTCGATAACAGGATGCCGACAATGAACAAGATGGGTCGGAAATCGATCAAGGAGGGGGCCCTTCGGCCATTGTTGCCCGTTGGAGCGGGAGAGTCGGCGATTTAGAAGGAAATGTCCAGCCTTGATGCGGTCGGGACGCGGGATGGCCATGGGATCGGGCTGCGTATCTTCGATGTGCAGTCAGTGGCACGCCCCGACCCCCCCGGGAGAAGCCATGATTGGGCCTGTCTGGCCCCCGGACATGCAACTCAACCCCATGCAAAGAGTTATCCGCGGGTTTCAGGAGGGGTGACGGGCGGGAAAAAACCGGAATTTGGTTAATTGAGGGCGGAAATTATGTATGCTTAACAAAAAGCACGCGGGCGCAGAATGGCGGAAAATGCCGTTTTGCTTTGTGGGCGAAACACCGCCGGACAGCGTTTTATTACCTCTGTGGCAGGTGTCAACGATGGCCAGGTGCTTGCGCCGGTGTAGGGTCAGGTTTTCGGGCGGCGCCCTTCGTATCAACCTGCGTTGCCATATTAAAAATTCAGACTGCGGGCGTTCAGATAGCCGAGTTTGGCGCAATTTTCGCGGCGAACGAGGTCAGGTGGCCGGTTCGCCGGGTTTTTCATAATCCTGGTTGGATGTAAGCCCCGCCTACGCGACCTCGGCATGTGATCGACAATTCGCAATATGCTTGCAGCCGCTATCGGGACAATAGCGGTCGGACAATTGCCGGCAGCCCCTTCCGGCCCAGGTTCTTAGACTCCATTTCCGATTCTGTGTACGATCCGACAATTGGCGTGGTCTGAGAGGGAAAATTTATGGGAACGCATGGCTTTGCGGTCATTGCGGTGGGCGTCATTCTCTACGGTCTCGTTTCCAAGAGACTCGAGAGCACGATCATCACGGCGCCGATGGTCTTCGCAGCCTTCGGCCTGCTGACGGGCGAGGCCGTCTTCGGACTGGTCCATCTTGATTTCGGACATGGCTTCATCCACGGCCTTGCCGAAATCACGTTGATCCTGGTGCTGTTCTCCGATGCGGCGCGGATTGACTTGAGGCAACTGCGCCGCGACCACAACCTTCCCGTCCGCATGCTGTTGATCGGCATGCCGTCGACGATCGTCCTGGGCACACTCGTCGCACTCGTTCTGCCGCTCGGTCTAAGCCTCTGGGAGGCCGCATTGCTCGCAGCCATTCTCGCGCCAACGGACGCGGCTTTGGGCCAATCGGTCGTCTCCAGCCCTCTCGTGCCGACGCGAATTCGCC
>CAXMQC010000311.1:0-2336 GCA_964195285.1 Akkermansiaceae bacterium | reverse complement strand
CTGGAGCAACGTTTCATGCGTCGTGTCAAACTTGACAAAATCAACCGGAAAATCCTTCGCGACCTGCAGGACAACGGCAGAATGCCCAACGTCGAACTGGCGCGACGAGCCGGTATTTCGGCCCCGCCCTGCCTGCGCCGTCTCAGGGCGCTGGAGGATGCCGGCTATATCCGCGGCTACCATGCCGATGTCGCGCCCAATGCGCTGGGCTTTGGCGTGACGGTGTTCGCCCATGTCGGGCTGACCAGCCAGGCCGAGGCGGATCTCGTCGCATTCGAGACGTTGGTGGCCGACTGGCCGCTGGTGCGTGAATGCCACATGCTGGCCGGTGAAACGGATTTCCTGCTCAAGATCGTCGCTGGCGACTGGGATAGTTACAATCGTTTTCTGACGGTGGAATTGACCGCCGCGCCCAATGTCAGCCATGTGAAATCCATGCTGGCGATCCGTTCGTCCAAATACAAGTTCGGTGTACCGATCGATGTTGAGGCGGTGGGGTAGGTTATATGCCGACTAGAGCCTTTTCCGGTCATTTGGAATCGCTCTGACGCGGCGATTTCGGTCCGGGGACAGGAGCAGTCCGCAGAGCGTAGCGGGGCTACGGTCGAGGGCCGCGACGCAGCCCCGGGCCGAAAGCGCCGTGTCCCTTCGGGTTGCCCTGCGGCGGCCATCCGCTGCGTTATCCCGCTTGCCCGATGCGCAAGCATCGCGCGGCGCGGGATGCCTGACGGAATGGCCGCCGGAGGGCAACAGAGCGGTTCCGTATAACCGTTAAAGGCTCTAGGCAAGTCGGAAATGCACAAAACTACTTGTACGCAATTTTGACGATTTCGTAGTCCTTAACACCGCGCGGCGTCGAGACCTCTGCCGAATCACCGACGGACTTGCCAATAATCGCGCGCGCCATCGGCGCCGACACCGAAATCAGGCCGGACGCGATGTCCGCTTCTTGTTCGCCGACGATCTGATAGGTCGATTTTTCGTCGGTTTCCTCATCCACTACGGATACGGTGGCGCCAAACTTGACCGTGTCACCGTCCAACTTGCTGACATCGATTACCTGGGCCCGGCTGATCACGTCCTCCAGCTCGCCGATCCGACCCTCGGTAAAGCTTTGGCGTTCGCGCGCGGCGTGGTATTCGGCGTTCTCCGACAGATCGCCATGTTCGCGCGCAACCGCGATTGCCTGGATGATCGAGGGGCGCTCCACGGTCTTCAAATTTCTCAGTTCTTCCTGCAGGCGGAGATATCCACCCTCGGTCATCGGTGCCTTTTCCATGGTCGTGCTGTCCTTCTCGTCGGCGTCCGGCGCACCGCAAAAAACTCTCTCCGCCGGCGGCCCCTTTCGTGGCCGGCGGCTGATCGAAGTTCTCCTCGCCGGGGAAAATCTCTATTCAGTGCCCTTAAAATACGACTGTAGCGACGCGACTTCAAGTGACCCGTTCTTCAAAGCCTGAATTGCCCTGACCGTGGCGCGGGCGCCGGCAATGGTGGTGTAGTACGGAATACCCGATGTCAGCGCCGTTCTCCGCAGGCTGAAACTATCCTCGATGGACTTCGCGCCCTCGGTGGTATTCAGCACCAGCTGAACCCCGCCATCGATCATCAGATCAACGATATGGGGCGATCCTTCCAGCACCTTGTTGACTTTGTCTACCGCCAGTCCCTGTTCGGAAAGGAAACGCGCGGTGCCGCGTGTGGCGACCAAGTCGAAACCCATTTGCTGCAAGTCCCGCGCCGGCCCGAGGATGGCCTGTTTGTCATGATCGCGCACCGAGACGAAAACCGCCCCGGCGGCCGGCAGGTCGACCCCGGCGCCGAGCTGCGACTTGGCGAAGGCGCGGCCGAAATCGCGATCCAGCCCCATCACCTCGCCGGTCGATTTCATCTCCGGCCCCAGCATCACGTCGACGCCGGGGAAGCGCGCAAACGGGAATACCGCCTCCTTGACCGCGATCTGGTTCAATTTAGGCGGACCGGGCTGGTCGATGCCGAAATCCGCCAGTTTCTCGCCGGCCATGATGCGCGCCGCGATCTTGGCGATGGGGATGCCGGTGGCCTTGGCGACGAAAGGCACCGTGCGGCTGGCGCGCGGATTGACCTCCAGCACATAAATATCGTCATCCTTGATCGCATATTGCACATTCATCAGTCCGACGACGCCCAACGCGTGGGCCATCGCCTCGGTCTGGCGACGGATCTCGGCGATCACGCCGTCGGCCAGCGAATAGGGCGGCAGCGAACAGGCGCTGTCACCGGAATGGATGCCGGCTTCCTCGATATGCTCCATGATGCCGGCGACATAAACCTGGGTCCCGTCGCACAGCGCGTCGACA
>CAXMQC010000310.1:0-2218 GCA_964195285.1 Akkermansiaceae bacterium | reverse complement strand
GAGGGCGGCCTGCATGCTTTTTTCGTCCGCTCGCCGCACGCTCATGCGCGCATCGAGGTAATCGACGTCGAAGCGGCCGCCGCGGCGCCCGGCGTGGCCGCGGTGCTGACCGGGACCGATCTGGCCGCCGCCGGCCTGCGGCCGATGCGCACGCCGTTGCCGATGGACAGTTTCGACGAAACCCCGTTTCGCGAACCCGACCGCCATGCCCTGGCCATCGGCCGGGTCCGTTTCGTGGGCGAGTCGGTGGTCCTGGTGCTGGCGGAAACACCCGAACAGGCGGCGGATGCGGGCGAGCTTGTGATGGTCGACTATGCCGAGGAAACGGCGCAAATCGACCCCGCGCAAAGCGGCGATGTCGCCTTCACCTGGAAGCTGGGTGACGAGGGCGCGACCAGGGCCGCGCTCGCCAATGCCGCCCACCGGGTCACGATAACCGAGATCAACAATCGCGTGGTCGCCGCCCCGGTCGAGCCGCGTTCGGCGATCGGCTCGTATGCCGCGGCGACCGATTCGTACCTGCTGCGGACCCAGACCCAGGGCGTCCATTTGATGCGCCGGCTGGTGGCCGCCAGCCTCGATATCACGACGGACCGGCTGCGGGTCGTCACGCCCGATGTCGGCGGCAGTTTCGGCATGAAGCTGGTCGCCTACCCGGAGCAGGTTGCGATACTGGCGGCGGCGCGTCTGACAGGCCGCCCGGTGCGCTGGGCCGCGACCAGGTCCGAGAGCATGCTGGCCGACACCCATGCGCGCGACCATGTCAGCACGGCGACCCTGGCGCTGGACGAAGACGGGCGGTTCCTGGGCCTGGAAATCCTGACCCACGGCAATCTCGGCGCCTATGCCTCGGCCTTCGCGGCCCTCACCGTCTCGGCCGGCTTCGCCAAGACCGCCGGCGGTGTCTACCGCCTGCCAGTGATAGCGCTGACCGCGCGCGCCGTCTACACCAACACCGCGCCCACCGATGCCTATCGCGGCGCCGGCAAGCCGGAATCGGTGCATCTGATGGAGCGGCTGGTCGACAAGGCCGCCGCGGAATCCGGGATCGACCGGTTTGAATTGCGCCGCCGCAATCTCGTCACGCCGGCGGAAATGCCCTGCACGGCGGCGAGCGGAATCGTTTGGAAGGATGCGGATTTCCCGGCGGTATTGGAGCGGACCCTCGCGGTCTCCGACTGGCCGGGATTCGCGGCGCGGCGCGCCCAATCGGCCGCCGCCGGGCGCCTGCGCGGCTACGGGCTGGGTATGTATCTGCATATCAGCGGCGGCGTGCCCAACGATACCGCCACCGTGGCGCTGGAGCCCGACGGCGGAGTCGGCATCCGCACCGGCTCGCAGGATGTCGGCCAGGGCCAGGAAACCACGTTCGCCCAGATCGTGGCCGACAGGCTGGGGATCGAGGTCGCCGGCGTTCGCCTGCACCAGGGCGACAGCGAGGCCATACCGGCGCAAACCGCAGCGACCGGCGGGTCTTCCGCGCTGCAGATTGCCGGCATCAGCATCTTCCATGCGGCCGGCGCGATGATCGAAAACCTGCTGCCCCATGCCGGCGAGGCGATGGAAGCCGCGGTGGTGGACATCGAATATGGCAAGGGCAGATTCACCGTGCGCGGAACCGATCTCGCGATCGGGCTTGCCGGTCTAGCGCGGAGCATGCCGCCGGCCGAATTGCATGGCTGCGCCGGTTCGGCGGATTTCAGCGGCGATCACGTGTCGGTTCCCAACGGCGCCTATGCCTGCGAGCTGGAAGTCGACCCCGCCACCGGCCAGGTCGAGATCCTCGCCTTTACCGGCGTCGACGATGCCGGGGTGCGGCTGAACCCGGCAATCGTCGCGGGCCAGTTGCATGGCGGGATCGCCCAGGGCATCGGCGCGGCGCTTCTGGAGCGCATCCATTATGACGAAAACGGCCAGTTGCTCACCGGTTCATGGATGGATTACGGACTGCCCAGGGCGGACGATCTGCCCGCCTTCGCGCTGCAGGATGCCGGTATTCCCAACAGCCATAACCCGCTGGGCGCCAAGGGCGTCGGCGAGCCTGGCAGCATCGGCGCGCCGGCCGCGGTGATGAACGCCGTCGCCGACGCCATCGGGACGCAGGAGATCATGATGCCGGCCACGCCGGAGCGGGTCTGGCGGGCGATCGATGAGGGGACCGGGCAATGACCGGTGGGGACGCGTAGCAAAAATTGCCCGCCACGAGATGTTTTTATGG
>CAXMQC010000309.1:0-15524 GCA_964195285.1 Akkermansiaceae bacterium | reverse complement strand
GCCTTCCTTACTGTCCGGCGATGCCGCCGGCGCCGAATAGGATGCTGGATAGGCGGCGCCCTTGCGTGCCAGCAGAGAGCCGGTCAGCGATGCCGCTGCTTTGAAATTCATCACATACCCCCAACGCCACGCGACCCAAAGCCGCGTTTCACAGTCTGGGCGTTGCCCAGCGAGAATTTCATGGTGCTGACTGTCTTGGTAAGGCGCTCGTCCAGATATTCCCACAGCTGGATGATTTCCTGCGCCGAAGCGCAGTTCTGGTCAATTTCCATAACCGTGCGGCCGTCGATCATGCTGGCCGCGAAATCGGTGCGGTGATGGATCGTCACCGGCGCCAGCGTGCCATGCTGCGACAGCGCGATCGCCGCTTCCGCGGTGATCCGCGCCCGCGGGGTCGCCGCATTGATCACGAACACCAGTTTCTTGCCAAGACGTTCGACCAGCTCGACGGTCGCGCCGGCGGCGCGCAGATCATGCGGACTAGGCCGGCAGGGAATCACCACCAGATCCGCGACCTCGATGACATGTTCAATCGTCGTGGTAATGGCGGGTGGCGTGTCGACCACACAGGTCTTGATGCCAAGCTCCTTCAAGCGACTGAGATCCTCGCCGATTCGGGAAACAAAGGTATGGGCGAAGGCCGGATATTCTTCTTGGCGCTCGTTCCACCAATCCGCCAGGCTGCCCTGAGGGTCGGTGTCGACGATGGCAACAGGGCCGGCGCCGGCGATTTCTGCCTGCACCGCTATATGTCCGGCCATGGTCGTCTTACCCGACCCGCCTTTCTGGGATGCACACGCGATAACTCGCATCTGGTCGTTACTCCTGGTGGCAAGCCTGAATTGGGCCCGCTTCGCTGTTGGTCCCGAGCGGCGCGCGAACCACCCTGTTCGCCTTGCTCCGCTCCCTACCCGTTGGCGCCGTGGCGCTTCGGTATATCCACAGACCCTAATAAAAAAACATTAATCCGTGGTTAATGAAGTAATTAAACCCATGTATTTCAGAAAAACTGGTTAATCATAAAAAATTTAAATAAAATTCAATCTATTTTGGTCGAGTTTATGTAAATTTATATTGGATTAGGTTGCCAATTAATACCGAGTAATATTATTCACGGTGATCCAAATCCGCTTTCGCCGTGCGGCCAGCAGGTTTCGGGTCAGACTCTGAAAATGCCGAATATCCATGTCAAAGAGTGCTGAACAACCACCGCCATGACGCCGGCCGGGACGGGCCCGCAGGTCAGCCCCAAGCACCGCGCCGTGCCGTGAACGAACCGCCGGGAGCCTGCGTCGGTAATTGTCCGAGAACACCGGAAAGGAAGCGCCACAGCGCCTCGACCTCGCGTGCGCATTCGCTGTCCGGCGCGGTTTCCATGACCGTCAATCCGTCGATCATGCTGTCTGCGTAGTCCGGATGGTTGTGCAACGCGACCGGGGAAACCTTGCCTGCCACCGACAAAACCGCGCGGGCTTCGTCGGTCAGGCGATCGCCCTTGGTGGCGCCGTTCAGTACAAAAACCTTCGGCTTGCCCATGTTGTGGGCCAGCTCGATCGTTTTCGTAGCGGATCGCAGGTCATGTGGGCTGGGGCGGCACGGGATTACTACAAGATCGGAAATCGCGATCACCTGTTCGACCGTGGGGCTGATGGCCGAGGCCGAATCTATAATACATAGGCCAAAGCCCAGATCCCGTAGCTGGCCAATCGTATCGGCCAACTGGTCTATTACCGCATGTGCAAAGGCTGGCTGCTCCGGTGCGCGCGAATTCCACCATTCCGCCAGCGCGCCCTGCTGGTCGGTATCCACCAGCACGACCGGGCCGTTGCCGGCCAGCTCTGCCTGCACACCGACATGGCCGACCAGGGTGGTCTTGCCGGCGGCGCCTTTCTGGCAGGCGAATGTGATTACGTGCATCGGTGTCCCGCTCCGAACGAAAAGCAGCCTATTGACCCGGTTACCCGGTAGCGCGGGACTGGAACCTGTCCAGCCCCCATTCCCACCAGATCGATATAGCAGGCCGGAGTGTTAAAATTCGCATAACACCGACACCGGAAGTGCCCACAAATCTACCGGCTAGACAAAACAGGGGCGGAAATCCGGTCGATTTCCGCCCGCCCCGGGGAATCAGGATAAATCAGGAAGGGATGGCATCATGCGCGGCCAGCGCCGCAGCATGCACGATATCACTGACCGTCGAGCCCATGTGAACGATCTGCGCCGATTTGTACAGGCCCAGCAGCATCGGCCCGAGCACCGATCCGCCGCCCAGCTCTTGCAGCAGTTTGGCGCTGATATTGGCGCTGTGCAGGGCCGGCATGACCAGCACATTAGCGGGCCCCGACAACCGGCAGAAAGGATACAGGCGCTTCAGCAAGGCATAATTCAGTGCCCGGTCGGCCGACATTTCGCCATCATATTCGAAATCGACCTTGCGGCTGTCCAGGATGCGCACGGCCTCGTGGATTCGTTCGGCGGCGGGCATAACCGGATTGCCGAAATTGGAGAACGACAGCAATGCGACGCGGGGCTCCTGGCCAAGCTGGCGAGCCTTGGCCGCGCTCTGTATCGCGATGTCCGCCAGGGCCTCGGAGTCCGGCACTTCATGAACATTGGTGTCTGCAATAAAGACTGTGCGCCCTTTGGCGACCACCATTTGCAAGCCGATCACCCTTGCCCCCGGTTTTGGATCGATGACCCGGGTAATGTCCTCCAGTGCAACGGAAAAACTGCGGGTCGCGCCGGTAACCATTGCGTCCGCGTCGCCCTGCGCCACCATACAGGCCGCAAAAACATTTCGATCCTGGTTGACCATGCGTTGGCAGTCGCGAAACAGATAGCCCTGCCGTTGCAGCCGGCCGTAGAGGAATTCCGCATATTTCGCGTTGCTGGAACTGAGCCGGGCATTGTGAATTTCAAGATCGGTCGACTCGTGCAGCCCGATCGACTCCATGGTTTCCTTGATGCGGTGTTCGCGGCCGATCAGCATCGGCGTGCCATAACCAGCCGATCTGAAGGCAAGGGCGGCGCGGATCACCTGTTCTTCCTCGCCTTCCGCGAAGACCACGCGCCGGGGATCAGCGCGCACCACCTCAAACGCCGCCTGCAGGCTTGACGCCGTCGGGTCCAGCCGCTGGGTCAGTTCCTGCCGGTAGCGGTCGAGGTCTTCGATCGGCCGCCGGGCGACGCCGCTGTCCATCGCCGCCTTGGCCACGGCGCTGGGAATGGCCTCGATCAGGCGGGGGTCGAACGGCACCGGCACGATATAGTCGGGCCCGTAACGCAGGCGTTGGCCGCCATAGGCGTCATCGACCTCGTCCGGAATATCCTCGCGCGCCAGCTCGGCAAGCGCATGGGCGGCGGCGATCTTCATTTCGTCGTTGATCGTGCTGGCCCGTACGTCCAGCGCGCCACGGAAGATATAGGGAAAACCCAACACATTATTGATCTGGTTAGGATAATCGGAACGGCCGGTCGCGACAATCGCGTCGTCACGAACTTCGCGGACCGCTTCGGGAGTGATTTCCGGATCCGGGTTGGCCATGGCGAAGATGATCGGATTGTCCGCCATGGCGGCAACCATTTTCCGGTCTACCGCGCCCTTGACCGACAAGCCGACAAAGATGTCGGCGCCCGTCATCGCATCAATCAGCGTCCGCGCGTCGGTCTTTGCCGCATGGGCCGATTTCCACTGATTCATCCCCTCCTCGCGGCCCTGATAGATGACGCCTTTCGAATCGCACAAGACAACGTTGTCATGCTTCATGCCCATGGCCTTCAGCAACTCGACGCAGGCGATCGACGCGGCGCCCGCGCCATTGACGACCATCTTGCTGGTCTTAAGCTTCCGCCCGGTCAGTTGCAGCGCGTTTATCAGGCCGGCGGTGGTGATGATCGCGGTGCCGTGCTGGTCGTCATGAAAGACCGGAATTTCCATCAGTTCGCGCAGGCGCTGTTCGATCACGAAACATTCCGGTGCCTTGATGTCCTCCAGATTGATGCCGCCAAATCCTTTACCCAGAAACCGCACGCAATTGACGAACTCATCCACGTCGGTGGTGTCGACCTCAAGGTCGATCCCGTCGATATCGGCGAACCGCTTGAACAGAACAGCCTTGCCTTCCATCACGGGCTTGGCCGCCGCGGCCCCGATATGGCCCAGCCCCAGGACCGCCGTGCCATTCGATATCACCGCGACCACATTGCCGCGGTTGGTATATTCGTACGAGGTGTCCTCATCCTCGGCGATGCGCAGGCAGGGGACTGCAACGCCCGGCGAATAGGCCAGGGTCAGGTCCCGTTGTGTGGTCAACGGCTTGGTGGGCGCAATCTCCAATTTGCCGGGCCGGCCGCTGGAGTGAAATTGCAGCGCTTCTTCGTCGGTAAAATCTGTGTCGTCCATAACTCAAGCCTGCCTGCTCATATGTTTATGTTCTGGTCGCGATGTATTGGCCTGCCTACTCGATTTAGCGGTTAATCATACATAGTCCAATTGCCGACACCAGTTTGTCCACAGCTTTTCCGACAAATCGTTCGGTACGGCGAAAGAGTTGCGCCAACGGGCTTTACCAACGGGCGGCTTCGCATGCTATTTTGCACGGCCATGAACAAGCCCGCCGCCAAACCCGTCATCACGCCGATGATGGCCCAATATCTGGAAATCAAGCAGGCCAATCCCGATTGCCTGCTGTTCTACCGGATGGGCGATTTTTACGAAATGTTCTTCGAGGACGCGGTGACCGCGTCGGCCGCCCTGGATATCACATTGACCAAGCGCGGCCACCATGCGGGCGAGGATATCCCCATGTGCGGCGTGCCCGTCCATTCCGCCGACGGGTACCTGCAACGCCTGATCCGGGCCGGCCACAAGGTGGCGGTCTGCGAGCAGATGGAAGCCCCGGCCGAGGCCAAGAAGCGTGGCGCCAAGTCGGTGGTCGCGCGCGCGGTGGTGCGGCTCGTCACCTCCGGGACCATTACCGAGGACACGCTGCTGGATGCCAGGGCGCATAATTACCTTGCCGCCCTCGCCCTCGCGGCCGGTGAGCTGGGTCTGGCCTGGATGGACGTGTCGACCGGCGAATTTATGGTTCAGCCGGTGACCGATATGTCCCTGGGGGCGGTGCTGGCCCGCGTCGCGCCGGGCGAGCTGATTTTGCCCGAAAAGCTGCTGGAACGGCCCGAACTGTTCGAGCTGCTGGGCGACTGGAAGTCGGCCCTGTCGCCCCTGCCCGGTAGCCGGTTCGATTCCCAGAATGGCCGCAAGCGGCTGGAAGCGCTCTATGGCGTGAGCGCGCTGGACGGCTTTGGTGCGTTTGGACGGCCCGAACTCGCGGCGGCCGGCGCGCTGGTCGACTATGTCGAGCTGACCCAGGTCGGCAAATTGCCGCGGCTCGACCCGCCGCGCCGGCTGGCGGTCGATGCGGTGATGGAGATCGACGCCGCAACGCGACGCAACCTGGAACTCGTCCGCACCCTCACCGGCGAGCGCAAGGGCAGCTTGCTGTCGGTCATTGACCGCACGGTTTCCGGCGGCGGCGCGCGGTTGATGGCGGCCCGGCTGGCGGCCCCGCTGACCGACCCGGCCGCGATCGACAAGCGGCTGGACATGGTGCAGTTTTTTCTCGACGAGACGGTCTTGCGCGACGCGCTGCGATCGACCCTGCGCGGCAGCCCGGATGCGGAGCGCTCGCTGTCGCGCCTGACGCTCGGCCGCGGCGGACCGCGCGATCTATCGGCCATCGGGGAGGCGCTGAAACGGACAGCGGCCATCCGCGCGGAAATGGAATCCCTCGCGCCGCCAGCGGGGATCGCCGCGGCTCTGGAGGATTTTGGCCATCACGAGGGTCTGCGCGAGCGACTGGAGCGGGCGCTGGCCGAAGACCTGCCGCTCCAGGCGCGCGACGGTGGGTTCATCGCCGCCGGCTATGCGAAGCAGTTGGACGAATTGCGCCAGTTGCGCGACGAAAGCCGCCGCCTGATCGCCAACCTGGAGGCGCGCTATCGCAAGGAGACCGGCATCGGCTCGCTGAAGGTTCGCCACAACAATGTGCTGGGCTATTTCCTGGAGATCACACCGCTCCATGCCGATAAGATGAGCGAGGAGGATTTTATCCACCGTCAGACGCTGGCCAGCGCGGTGCGCTATTCGACGGTAGAACTGGCCGAGCTGGCCCGCGCCATCGCCGAGGCCGCCGACAAGGCGTTGGCGGTGGAACTGCAGTTGTTCGAGGATCTGGTCGGTGAGGTAACAAGCCGGGCCGAGCCGCTGGCCCGAATGGCTGTCGCGGTGGCCCGCCTGGATGTCGCGGCCGCCGGCGCGGAACTGGCGGCGGAACGGCGTTATTGCCGCCCGGGTATCGACGAATCCCGGGCCTTCCATATCGCGGGCGGCCGGCACCCGGTGGTCGAGGCCGCACTGGAAGCGTCCCAGGAAAACGCCTTCGTCGCCAATGATTGCGATCTGGCGGAAGAGCGCCGCCTGTGGCTGGTCACCGGCCCCAATATGGCGGGCAAAAGCACCTTCCTGCGCCAGAACGCCCTGATCGCAATATTGGCCCAGACCGGCTGTTACGTGCCCGCCACAGTGGCCCATATCGGCGTGGTCGACCGATTGTTCAGCCGGGTCGGCGCGGCGGACGATCTGGCGCGCGGACGTTCCACCTTCATGGTCGAGATGGTCGAGACCGCGGCGATCCTCAATCAGGCCGGCCCGCGCGCCTTGGTGATCCTGGACGAGATCGGTCGCGGCACCGCCACTTTCGACGGGTTGTCGATCGCCTGGGCCTGCGTCGAGCATCTGCATGAGGCGAACCGCTGCCGCGCTCTGTTCGCAACGCATTATCACGAACTTACCGCCCTGTCCTCGCGGCTGGAAGCGATGAAGCCGCACAGCATGCGGGTCAAGGAATGGCAGGGCGACGTGGTGTTCCTGCATGAGGTCGAGCCCGGCGCCGCCGACCGGTCCTACGGCATCCATGTGGCCCGCCTCGCCGGCCTGCCCGACGCCGTCATTTCCCGCGCCGAGGAGGTGCTAACGACGCTGGAGACCGGGGAGCAGTCCGGCGCTGTGGCGAAGCTGGCCGACGACCTGCCGCTGTTCGCGGCGGCGCCGCAAAGCCGACCCTCGGCTGCGCCCGCCGGTCCGTCGCCGGTGGAAAAGACACTGGCGGAAATCAGCCCCGACGATCTGACCCCGCGCGAGGCGCTTGAAGAACTCTACCGGCTAAAACGCGTCGCCGACGAGGATGAATGAGACCGAACATCGCCACGGCCGGCGGACCGGCTCCCAACCCCTACCAGTCTAGTCCGTCCCGGGTTTCGTCCAAGGCCCGCCGCAGGGCCGCGCTGTCGCCGACGCCATCCAGCGGGCGGATCGCTGCATCGATTCGACGAGCCGCGTTATAACCTTCGGCCGCGGGCCTGGCCGGCGCATAGCCGAAGGCCGCCTGAAACGCCTTCGCAAAGGCCTCGGTGGGTGCTGACCTCAATCGCCCCGGAGCCAACAGCACGGTATTCGAACCCGCGACCAGCGGCCTGATTTGTTCCACCGCACTGTCCGGCCCGATCACCGCGAGGATATCGATCTGTTCGCGCTGCAACAACGCGCGAACGCCCGCCATCGATTGGCGTTTTAGATCGACCGGAAAAAGATAGACGTCCAGACCGCCAAGATGGCCGTCCGATACCGTGTCCGGGTGGCTATCCCGTTCGCGGGTCGCCAACAGGAACCCGTCGCGCACCAGACGGATATTGGCGTCCGAGTGTTCGGTCAGGGCTATGATCAGCGCGACATTGAAGCTGTGCGCCTTCGCGCCATCCGGCACGCCCGCAAGCCCGGCTATCAAGGCCGCGGCCACGATCATCGCTTTCATTCCGTCCTCCGGATACAGTTCCCGATCACCCCTCGTTTATATGGCCGCCGAAGTCAACATGTCTGTCGCGGCGAGCCGTTGTCGGCTGCTGCAATGTTGAAATGACGGCGTCATACAATACAAACTACCGCGGGCGGGAATTGATGTATATTCGGCCAACCGGAGCGGCCTATCCAGCCGCCCCGCGTTATGGGCATACAGTTTATTCAGCCGTCGTCAGCGACACGATGGAGGTGCAATTGGTGGACGAGACCCAAAGGGATCGATTCGACCAGATCTACCAGCGAAACCAGGCGCCGGTCCTGCAGTCGGTCGAGCGCTGTGTGTTTGGCTGCGATTATGGCGCCACGAGCTGGACCAACCGGGACGAGGCGGACGAACTCGCGGCGCTGCTGGAGTTGGGTCCCGGCGTCAGGTTGCTGGATGTCGGCGCGGGGTCGGGCTGGCCAGGGCTTTATCTGGCGCGCGAGACCGGCTGCGATGTCGCCCTTGTCGACGTCCCTTTCTCGGGTCTGCGGATCGCGGCGGAAAGGGCGGTGAAGGATAATTTGGCGGGCGACTGTTGGGTCGCCGCCGCCGACGGCGTGAGCCTGCCCTTTGCGGACGCCAGTTTCGACGTGATCGACCACAGCGACGTCCTGTGCTGCCTGGTCGAGAAACGCGCCGTTCTGGAATCCTGCCGCCGGGTGATCCGGCCCGGCGGGCGCATGGTGTTCTCCGTCATCTATGTGGCGGGCGGCCTTTCGCCCGAGGATTACCGGCGCGCCGCCGACGCCGGCCCGCCTTATGTCGAAACCGAATCTGAATACCCGGCGATGCTGGCAGAGACCGGCTGGAAGATTCTCGCCGAGCACGACAAGACGGCGGTGTTCGCGAATACGGTTCAAAGCCAGGCACAGGCACTCAAGGTTCAGCAGGACGGGCTGGAATCGCTCATTGGCGAGGTCGACTATGCCGACCGCCAAAAGACGCTCGAATCCAAATACAAGGCTGCCGGCGACCGCATCCTGCGCCGCAGTTTGTTTGTAACGGTGCCCGCGTGACAGCCAATATCGACAGCCTTTACTTGAAATCCCCGCCCTATGGGCGCAACTCTGTGCCATGATCAAACTGAAAAGCCGCCGGGAAATCATCGACCGCGCCGCCGTGATGGAGGCCGCGCACAAGGCCGTCGATGCCGCGAAGAACGATGCCGCGGCCCTTCGCGCGCTGCTGGCCGTCTACAAGGGCGCGCTGGAAGACGGCCGCGCCGTGGTGCAAAAGCGGTTCGTGGAGAACCAGAACGGAACAATTGCGGCGGCCGGGCTGTGCTTCCTGATGGATCAGATCATTCGCATCATGCATGACGTGGCGGTCACCCGCTTTTACCGGGTGTCCAACCCGACCGCCGCGGAACATCTGGCGATCGTCGCGGTCGGCGGATACGGGCGCGGCGAGTTGGCGCCCCATTCCGACATCGATCTGTTATTCCTGCTGCCCTACAAGACGACGGCGTTCAGTGAACAGGTCGTGGAGCATATGCTCTATCTGTTGTGGGACATGGGCCTGAAGGTTGGCCACGCGACACGGTCGGTCGACGAATGCATGCGTCAGGCCAAGGCCGACATGACGATCCGCACCGGCATCCTGGAGGCGCGGTTCATCTGGGGCAGCAAGAATCTTTTCACCGAGCTACGCAAACGATTCCAGAAGGACATCGTCGCCGGCAGCGGCCCCGAATTCGTCGAAGCCAAGCTGGGCGAGCGCGACGCCAGGCATACCCGCATGGGCGACTCGCGCTATGTGCTGGAACCCAACATCAAGGACGGCAAGGGCGGGTTGCGTGACCTGCAGACTCTCTACTGGATCGGCAAGTACCTGTATCAGGTAAACGACGTCCGCGAATTGGTCGAGCGCGAGGTTCTGCAAAAGGCAGAGGCCGAACGCTTCCGCAAGGCGCATGATTTCCTATGGACGCTGCGCTGCCACCTGCATTTCCTGACCGACCGCCCCGACGAACGACTGACTTTCGACGTGCAGCCCGAACTGGCGCGGCGCATGGCTTATGCCGACCGCGGCAGCGCCAAGGGCGTCGAACGATTCATGAAGCATTACTTCCTGATCGCCAAGGATATCGGTGATTTGACCCGCATCTATTGCGCCGCCCTGGAGGCCCGGCACCAGCGTCGCCGCCGCCTGCGTCTGCCCGGTTTCATCTTGCTGAGCAAAGAGGTTGGTGGCTTCCCGTTGGAGGGTGATCGCCTGTCGGTGCCATCCAAGACCCATTTCCGGGACCATCCGGTCGATCTCTTGCGCCTGTTCGCGGTCGCCCAGACCCATGAGCTGGACATCCATCCCGATGCGCTTCACCTGATCACCCGTAATCTCAAAAAGATCGACAACCAACTGCGCGAGGATCCCGAGGCCAACCGGATTTTCATGGATATTCTGACCTCGTCGAAAGACTCGGAATTGGCGCTGCGCCGGATGAACGAGGCCGGGGTCTTCGGCAAGTTCATCCCCGATTTCGGCCGCGTCGTCGCTCAGATGCAGTACGACATGTATCATGTCTACACCACCGACGAGCACACCATCTTCGCCATCGGCATCGTCAACCGTATTGAAAAGGGCCTGCTGGCCGAGGAACTGCCGCTCGCCACCGAGATCATCAAGAACGTGCTGTCGCGCGAGGTCCTCTATATCGCCGTGCTGTTGCACGATATCGCCAAGGGGCGCGGCGGCGACCATTCGCTGCTGGGCGCCGAGGTGGCGCGCAAGCTCTGCCCGCGGCTGGGGTTTTCGCCGGAACAGACGGAAACCGTGGCCTGGCTGGTCGAGCACCATCTGGCGATGAGCCGCACCGCGTTCAAGCGCGACCTCAACGACCCCAAATCGATCGCCGATTTTGCCGAGCTGGTGCAGTCGCCGGAACGGTTGCGTCTGTTGTTGGTGCTGACCGCCGCCGACATCCGCGCGGTGGGCCCGCAGGTCTGGAACGGCTGGAAGGCGACGCTGCTGCGTGAAGTCTACCACCTGACCGAGGAGAGGCTGTCGGGCGGCGATACGCCGGACGTGCGCGATGCCCGCGCCAGCCGGGTCAAGGACGCGCTGCGCGACGCGCTGGCCGATTGGCCCGAAGACCTGCTCGAGGCCCATCTCGCGCGCGGCCATCCGCGCTACTGGATGAGCTTCGATCGCGAAAGCTTGCAACGCCATGCCCGGCTGGTCCGCGAGGCCGACCAATCAGACCAGCCGCTCACCGTCGACACCCAGGTCGATGCTTATCACGCGGTCACCGAGGTCACGGTATATACGCCCGACCATCCCGGCCTGTTCAGCCGCATTACCGGCGCGCTTTCGGTCAGCGGCGCCAATATCGTGGACGCCCGCATCAACACCTTCACCGACGGCATGGCGCTGGATGTCTTCCAGGTGCAGGATGCCGACCGCGGCGCCTTCGACAGGCCCGACAAGCTGGCGCGCCTCGCCGCCCTTATCGAACAATCGCTTAGCGGCAGGCTGCGCCCCGCCAAGGAACTGGAAGCCGGCTCGGCGATCCCCAGCCGCACACGGATTTTCTCGGTGCCGCCGCGCGTACTGATCGACAATTCGGCAAGCCGAACCAACACCGTCATCGAAGTCAACCGTCGCGACCGGCCGGGCCTGCTCTCCGACCTGACCTACGCCCTGACCAACCTCGGGCTGCAGATATCGAACGCCAAGATTTCAACCTATGGCGAGCGTGTCGTCGACGTGTTCTATGTGCGCGACGTGTTCGGTATGAAAGTCGACCACGAGGGCAAGCAAAAGCAGATCCGCAAAGCCTTGCTGCCCATCCTCGACAGGGCGAACCCGAAGGACGAGGCGGCCACCGGGGTGGAAGCGGCGGAATAACCGCGTAGGGTCATGTTTCGCCGAACTTCCGGACCAGGAAATCCACGAACACCCGGACCTTCGCCGAGAGGTGGGCGCGATGCGGATAAACCGCATACACCCCGATCGGCGGCAATTTGAAATGCTCCAGGATTGGGATCAATCGTCCGTCTTCGACCTCCCGATGGCAAATGAATGACGGCGCCCCGCTGATCCCGACTCCGGCAACCGCCAGCGCGATCTCGGTTTCGGCGCTGTTGCATACCACGCGCGGGCTGACGGTTACGCCGACCGATCCCTTTTCGGGATCGAGAAAGTCCCAGTGGGTCGTCACCTGCTTGTAGGCATAGGCGATACAGGCATGGTCGGTTAGGTCACTTGGTGTCTGCGGCGTTCCGTGGCGCGCCAGGTAATCCGGCGCCGCCACCATCAGCAGCCGCGAGCGCATCAGCCGGCGCGCAATCAGGTTCGAATCCTTGAGATACCCTGCCCGTATGACGACGTCGAAACCTTCCGCGATCACGTCGACCAGACGGTCGTTCGTTTCGATGTTCATGGCGATATCCGGATAGTCCGCCAGGAATTCGGGCAGTGCGTCGTTGAGGTAAGAAAGGCAGAAGCTGACCGGGGCGCTGATTCGCAACAGGCCTTGCGGGTTTTCGTGGGCCTCGGTGATGCCGCGCTCGGCGTCTTGCGCGTCATCAACGATCTGCCGGCATCGGTCGTAATAGGCCCGGCCGATATCGGTCGGGCTGACGTTGCGCGTGGTCCGGTTTAGAAGACGTACCCCGAGCCGGTCTTCAAGGCGCGTGATCTCCTTGCTCACAAATGAAACCGAGTGGCCGAGATTGCGTGCCGCCGCTGTGAACCCACCCGCATCGACGACTTCCACGAAGACGGCCACGCCGTCGAGCGTGGCGCTATTGTGTGTCATTTGGAAATAATATGTTTCTAATTGGGAGATTGAAAGTCATTGGGCGACAATATACATCGGTATGATCATTAGCAACATTGATGTCCGGATTTGCCGGCCCTGGAGAAAACCAATGAAACTCATCGCGATAAACAGCAGCCAAAACATGGAAACGTCCGTTTCCGGAGAGCTGGTCGAATTCTTCGCCGATTCTTTCGCGGGCGAATTCGGCAATGACCAAGTCAAGACCCGCAATTTGGTGGATGCGAGTCCGCCTCACCTCAACCAGGATATGGTCGCCGCATACTTCACCGCCGACGATCAGCGCAGCGAAGCGCAACAGCAGACCCTGGCCTTTTCCGACGAGCTTGTGGACGAGCTGATCGATGCCGATGTGATCGTGATCGGCGCGCCGATGCATAATTTCGGCATTCCCTCGTCGCTCAAGGCCTATATCGACCACGTCGTGCGCGCCGGCCGCACCTTCAACTACACGGACAGCGGCCCCAAGGGGCATCTGACCGGCAAGAAGGTATTCGTCGTCACGGCGCGCGGCGGCGATTACAGCGAAGGTTCGTTCATGGCGGCGATGGATCATCAGGCGCCCTATCTGCGCACGGTCCTCGGCTTCATCGGGTTGGATGACGTCACCTTCATCCACGCCCAGGGCCTGGCCACGGGTGATGAGTCGCGCAATCGGGCGATCGAAGACGCCAAGGCCGCGATCACGGCATCGGTTGCCGCCCTTTCGGATACCACCGAGCTACGCGCGGCCTGACGTCCAATGCGCAACTACATCGTCTTCGTCGCCTGCCTCGGCGCCGTCTTCTCGTTGGCGCCTTTGGCCATTGACATGTATCTGCCGGCGTTGCCGACGATGGCGGGTTATCTGGATGCGAGTATCGACGATGTCGAGGCGTCGGTCAGCATCTTCCTGCTCGGCTTCGCGGTCGGCCAGCTGGTATTCGGGCCGCTTTCCGACCGCTTCGGCCGCGTGCCGATGCTGCTGTCGGGTCTGGGGCTGTTCGTGGCCGGCAGCGTGCTGTGCGCGCTCGCCACCGATGTAGGCCTGCTTTACGCCTTCCGGTTCGTGCAGGCGATTGGCGGCGGCGCGTCGGTGGTGGTCTTTCCGATGGTCAAGGACCGATTCGACGAGAAGGGCGTTGCGCAGGTGCTGTCCTACATCATGGCGGTGGTCGTCATCGCGCCGCTGGTCGCGCCGATTATCGGCGGCTACGTTCTGGTGATGGCGGGGTGGCAGCCGATCTTCTACGGGCTCGCGGTCTATGGCGGGCTGGTGCTGCTCGCCGTCAGACTGCTGATCGAGCCGTGGCGCAAGCCGGCCGATAGGAAAGCGACAACGCTTTCGGCGTCCGTCGGGCGGCTGATGTCGGGCTACCGGGACGTCCTGGCCAATGGCCCCGCCATGGCGCATATCCTTGTCGGCGCCTTCGCGTTTGCCGGCCTGTTCGCCTTCGTCGCCGGCTCACCCTTCGTCTACATCACCTGGTTCGGCGTGGCGCCGGAGAATTATGGTCTGCTGGTCGGGCTGAATGCATTCGCGATGCTGGCCGCCAATATCGTGAACGCCCGCCTGCTTCACAACATTCAACCGACCCGCAAGGCGGTTGTCGGCGCCTTCATCCTTGGCGGTGTCGGCGTGATGCTGCTCGCCTTCAACGCGCTCGGCCTCGGGCTCGCCTGGATCGCCGCTGGTGTCGTCGCCTATGTCGGTATGCTGGGCCTGGTCGCGACCAATTCGATCGCCGGCGCCCTGGCTCATTTTAGCGAAGACAGCGGCACCGGTTCCGCCGTCTACGGGGTCGTCCAGTTCGGGCTTGGCGCGCTGTCCAGCTTCGTCATCAGCGCCCTCGACAGCACCGACGCGACCGCCATGGTCGCGGTCATGGCAGGCTGCGGAACGCTGGCGCTTGTCAGCGCAATACCGCTTTGCCTCACCCCCACCCGAATTGCCGGCGCAACGGCACACAGCGCGAAGGAATTTCCCAATGGATCGTCGTGATTTTCTCAGACAGGCCGGCGTCGCCGGCGCGGCCGTTGTCGGAGGCTCGTTCCTGCCGGCGGCACTGGCCAATACCGAAGCAAATGAAAACCCAATGGAGAAGACAGCCATGACCGGCACACCGAAAAGAGACCCGAACACGGACCCGTTCCTTTCGCCCGAGAACAGCGCCCTGATCCTGATCGACTACCAGCCTCACATCCTGGCCGGGGTCAACACGATGGCGCATGAAAAACTCATTCGCAACACGGTGGCGCTGGTAAAAAGCTGTCACCATTTCGGTGTCCCGATTATCCTTTCCCACGTCGGGGTGGAACTCTTCGGCGCGAAGCCTTTCATCGAGGAGGTGACATCGATTTTGCCGGGCGTGGAACCGTTGGACCGGACCAACGTCAATGCCTGGGAGGAGCAGCACTTCGTGGATGCGGTGGCGGCAACGGGGCGCAAGAAACTCATCATGGGCGGACTATGGACCGAGGTTTGCCTGGCCTATCCCGCCATCGAGGCGAGTCGCGCCGGCTATGAGGTCCATGTTGCCGAGGATACGATCGGCGGCGCCAATGAGATGTCTCACAGAAACGGAATGCAGCGAATGTTGCAGGCCGGGGTTATCCCGATTACCTGGAATGTCGTGCCGGCTGAACTTCAGCGAGATCATGCGCGCAAGGAAACTCACGACGGTGTCAGCGCAATCTTCAATGAATATCTATTTGGCGTGTCAAACTGATGCGCGGTGGGTACATTCGAATGACGGGTGACGGGGCGCCCCCTGCCGCGCCTGAAAGAAGGAGATTATCATGCTGGATATCGTAAAAGTCGATCATGTCGGAATCCGCGTCAGCGACAAGGACCGGTCCATCGCCTT
>CAXMQC010000308.1:0-2568 GCA_964195285.1 Akkermansiaceae bacterium | reverse complement strand
GTTGCCGGGTAGTCGCATCCTTCGACAAGCTCAGGATGAGAATTTCGTTTTAAATTGGTCGCGGTGAGTACTTGGCGACATGAACTCTCTGCGTCTCTGTGGTTATCTTTTATTCTTCCCGCATTATCCGCGGTCACCCCGGCTTCATGGCGCGGAAATGGGTCGGGCGGAAGGTACCGGCGTCGAGCGCGGCGATCATCAACTCGCGCATGACGATCCAACGGTCGGCCTTCTCGGCCCCGAGGATTTCGAGCAGGGTATCGCGTAACGCGCCGCGCATGCGGGCGACCTCGTTGCGGGCCTCCTCGCGATACCAGGGGTTCCGGTCCACGGTCCGGATTTCGGTGAATCCGGCGGCTTCCAGCGTCGCCGGCAGGTCGTCGGTTATGCCCAGGGTGAAGCTGAGATGCGAGGCCTCGATGAAGGCCGCCATCTCGGGCGAGTCCGGGCCATCGGCGCTTTGCATCCAGTCGGACGCCAGGAATAGCCCACCCGGCCGCAACAGGCGAAAGACCTCGGCATACAGCGCCACCTTGTCGGGGATATGGATCATCGAATCCTTGCTGAACACCGCGTCGAAACCGGCGTCGGCGAAGGGGAGGGGCCCCAGCTCGACCAGTTGGAAGGTCAGCCGGTCCGAAAGTCCGGCGTTTTCGGCACGCGCGCGGCTGCGGATGACCAGCGGTGCCTCGATATCGATGCCGGTAACCGATTTCGCCCCATAATCGCGCGCCAGCAGCAGATCGACGCCACCGATGCCGCAGCCGATATCCATCACCTCCAGCCCGGTAAGGTCGGTTCCCTCGAGTATTTTTGCCGTCTCCGCCGGCCCGCCGGGCGACATGAAACCCTCGCCCCATAGCAGTTCCAGCTTGGCGACGAACTCGTCGGTATATTCGTTCTCGTGCATGGCGGTTCCTTGGGCCGGTATTTCGGGAACGTTACCCAATGCGGCACAGCGATGTAAACCGGCCAAGGCCGGGTATGGACGGGCGAGATGCGGGCGGGTAGCGTAGGCGGGCCAAAAACCGGGAGGCAGCCATGGCCGAAGACCCTATTCTCATCGAACGCGACAACGGGCTCGTGATCCTCACCCTGAACCGGCCGGACGCCTATAATGCGATCGACGTGCCGCTGGTCGATGCGCTGCTGGACGCGCTGATCGACTGCGACGAGGACGCTTCGGTGCGCGCGGTGATGATAACCGGGGTCGGCAAGGCGTTCTGCGCCGGCGGCAATCTGAAGGCGATGAAGGCGGAAGCCGAGGCCAGCGGTTCGGCCGGGCCGTTCCTCAAGAAGCTGACGGTGTCCGTGCATGGCGCCATGTCCACCATCGCGCGCATGGAAAAGCCGGTCATCGCGGCGGTCAACGGAGCCGCCGGCGGCTTCGGGTTCAGCCTGGCGCTGGCCTGCGATCTGGTGCTGGCCGCCGAGAACGCGATCTTCACCATGGCCTATACCAAGGCGGGCCTGGCACCCGATGGCGGCTCCAGCTTCTTCCTGCCGCGCATCGTCGGGCCGAAACGCGCCTATGATCTGATGGTCAACAACGAGGTGCTGTCGCCGGCCGAGGCCAAGGATCTTGGCATCGTCAACCAGATCATGCCGGGCGACAATTTCGCCGAGGAAGCCCGCGCCTATTGCGCCAGGCTGTCCGAGGGTCCGACCCTGGCCTTCGGCGCCGCCAAGCGGCTGATTGCCTCTAGCCCCGAATCCTCGCTGGAAACCCAGATGGAGCATGAACGCCGCGCCATCGCCGCCTGCGGCGGCACGGAAGATTTCAAGGAAGGCGTCGCCGCCTTCGTCGAAAAACGCACGCCGGACTTCAAGGGGGCGTGAGGGGCGCCAGGGCCCACCACAGGCGCGGTTCAACCCCAAACGGCGGGGATTTGGGCGTTTTATTGAAGGCGGTGGGCGTCTCAATAGTTGACGTTTACGTAAACTGCCGTTATTCTGCCGCCCCATGGCTGATGGTGACGGAATCCAGGAATACTCGATCGGCGATCTGGCGCGCGAGTTCGGCGTGACGACGCGGACGATCCGTTATTACGAGGATGAAGATCTGCTGGCGCCAGCGCGGCGCGGCCAGACCCGGGTCTATGGGCCGCGCGAGCGGGTGCGGCTGCGGTTGATCCTGCGCGGCAAACGGCTGGGCTTCAGCATCGCCGAAATCCGTGAAATCCTCGACATATATGAGACCAAGCCGGGCGAGGCGGGGCAATTGCGCCATCTGGTGGCCAAGATTGCCGAGCGGCGCGCGATGCTGGAGAGCCAGCGCGCCGACATCGACCAGACACTTGCCGACATGGCGAAAATAGAGGCCCGCTGCGAACAGGCGCTGGCAGCCACCGGACCGGGCGAGCGGAGGGTATCGTGACGCGGCAGGAAAGCACGGCGGACCACAGAGGCACAGAGACACAGAGCGGGGCGGAAGGTCATGAGATTACCTGCCAAAGTCATTCCACTTTGAAAATCGCCAAAGGGAGATATGGGGATGGGGGAGATAGGGAGATAAGAAAGTATCGCGGCCTTTGGCCGCAACAGAAACCTTATCCCCATATTCCCCTC
>CAXMQC010000307.1:0-3313 GCA_964195285.1 Akkermansiaceae bacterium | reverse complement strand
GAAATGGCAGTCGGCGAATTTCCCTTACCAAATTAAGACACCGCTACCGGAATACCGGCCTCGCAGTTTAAAGATTCGTTGCGGGGTCGAGGTTGAACTGCAATCCACTGGCGATGGTACCTTCACCCAGGATTTCGACCGACCTGGTCTCGGATGAGACCAGACCGAGGCGCTGCAACTGCTGTGGATTTACCTGCACCGTGTAGCGGCCTGGTTTAACCTTTTCGAACAGGAAGAACCCGTCGAAGGCACTGCGCGTTTGGTCAACTATTTCACCCTTTTCGTCGACGAGTTCCATTTCGACGCCGGCGACCTCCAATGCGGTCCCGCCCTGCCGGGCGTATACCATACCATCGATTTCGCCCGTTACGATGACCGGGAAATCCACCATGGCCGCCTTGCCGGGCCGTGTCCTGACTGTAAAGCCTTCCGATTGCGACGACCAATAGGGATCTTCCAAGCCCTGTGGCGGTATGGTCACGTTCGCATCCCGCCATGCGGGAAGCCCTGTTAGCAATAGCACGCCTTCTTCGTTGGTGGTCTCGCGTATAATACCGCGGCCGGTATCGAACATGGCGCCTTCGACAGGTGTATCGCCGGGACCGTATTTTCCGTCGAGGTCGTTATCGAGGAAAACCCGCGCAGACACCGCCGCGTTATTGGCGACCGCATCTGAATACATTCCCCAGTCGCCTGAACGCGGCTCGCGGCCAAAGGCGAAGGACAGACTCAGGAATGCGCTGGCGGCCCCGTCATCGCTCCAGGATCCATTGAGCCCCAACGCAGCGATATCGAAGCGATGGCTCAAAATTGCCGAAATCGTTGTGACATCTTTGCCAACGAAAGATCGCTCTCCAGTGATCCGGCCGGTTGTATCCCGCCCCAAATGCTTCTCGAAACTTGCTATGCCCCGAGTCAGTTCACCCTCCGGTTCGATCGAATACTGAAGTTCGCCACGAATCGAGGCGCGATAGAGATGTCCGCCAACCAGCAATGTGCCTTCGGCATTCGTCGCATCACTGACCGCGCCCTTCGTGCGTCGCCACAGCAACCAATTGGAAACCGAAACCCGGCTGATCGAGGTTGAAAGGCGATTTTGAATCTCGGTTTCCGTCGCACCCGATTCGCTGGTTTCATGTTCGGCGGTAAAGCTGAAGGGCACGCGTAACAGTGAACTGATCGGCACGACACCGTTGAAGGTCATCTCGCTGAGCCTAACCGTGGGATCGATATCGTCGGAAAATTCCTCGCTGATAAAGTCCCTGAGTTCGGTATGTTCCAGCAACAGCGACATATTCAACGGCATGCTGAACTGGACGCCCGCCCTGGCCGCGCCGCCGCCCATGCTGTCGCCGATCACGTCAAAGCGGCTGTAAAAATTGCGCCAACCGAACCGCATCCCCAGCTTGCTGTAGTTGTGCCGGCCGTCGGGCAAGGCGATGCTGCTGGCGCCGCCTGCAACTGAAAAATGTTTGTTCAGGCCATATTCCGCCTCGGTGATGGCGCGGGCTTCGCCTTGTAGCGCGGTCCCCGTATCGTCCTGTACGGGAATCAGAAACTCGTCCTGCTGGGTCACGGCGAGTCTGTAATTCAGCTTACCCGGCGTGGCCTGGCCCTGACCGATCAGGACCCGTCTTGTTTCTTCGCGATACTGGCCCTGCGGCCCGAAGAATTTCAGGGTCAGCGTGTTGAGACCGAACAGCAGAGGGACCACCTCGAACTCATAGCGCCCATCCGCCCGCGACGTCCTGAAATCCAGGAGGATCTCGTTGCGGTACAGTTCGACCTCCCAACCCAGAGGCAATTCACCGACCAGGTTGATGCTGTCGAAATTGCTGGCCTGCTCGAGCGGAAAACTGGAGATCTCCGCCCCCCGGCCGGCGCGCGGGGTAGCGATGCCGTCCTGAGCCGGCGTCACGATATCGCCGAAACCGTATTCGGTTGCACCGAGCGAGCCGAGCAACTGGCCATCAGGGTCCTTGCGCCCCATTTCGAAACGGACCGACGAGACACCCTGATCCTCGTCACCACCGACAAACAGCTTCGACCCCATCTTCATCAGATCGCCAACCGCCAGGAGATTGTAATTGGCGATATAGGAACCGTCGCCGGCGGCGGTCTCTGAATAGCCGGCGGTGCTGCTGAAATTGACCATCGGCCAGTCCGCCCATTGATAAGGCGTGTCGACGAACTCATACTCGGCATCGGTCCTTTGCTTGCGGGCCATCGCCACGCCGCGGCGCTGTTCGCGGTCTACCCTTTGTTCAAGCGGCAGCGGCTCGCGGCTCTTGAGTTTAATCAGCAGGTTCGACAAATCGAATTCAACATCGACCGAGAACCATTGCGACAACAAGCGGGTGTCGACGAAAATATCCTCGCGGTGCAGCTCCACCAGGCCCCTGTCGTACTTCTGTTCGCGACCATCGATCACAACGGTTCCGCTGAGGATATCCAGCGCGAACAGACGATTTTGGTCCATATACCAGCCATTGGCGCGACCGTTGGACGTATCCACCGCGATGTTGAATTCCAGCATCCGGACATATTCGCCCAGCGGCAACAGCAACCCGCCCTCTTCGATATAGCCGAACATGCCGTCGGCCAGGATGTACCGCTTGAGCCGGACCTCGAGGATCAGCAGTTGTTCGTCCGGTCGGGAGACATAATCGAGCGCCTTCGGCAGGGCCTGATGGGCGGTGGCGATTGCCGGATCGGGCGCGCCGCTGACGGCATCCTCGCCCGGCTGTTCGCTGGCCTCTTCAAGGGCGCCCTCGCCGGCTGGCGCCGCCGTCACCGCGGTTTCCCCGGTTGCGGCCTCACCGCCGGATTCAGCCGGCGTGACGACCGGCGCCGTCGCACAAGACGTCACCCCGGCGGCGATCAAGCCAACCATTATCGCGGTGGATAACAGCCGGCATCGTCGCGAGATGAAACCGGCTGTCCACCGACCGTCACCGTGCAACGCGATTGGATATGTCCGGGGTACGTGATTTACCGGCGCCAAATTTGCTTTCCGTTCTCGTGGTCCACCCGCGGGGTCGCCGAGTGCTATTCTTCTTAGGTATTATTTGTCGAAAAATATTAACAAATTCAAAACAAACCACCTATCTATCCTGTATAGACGCAAGAAATTGGGCAGCGAGCCTTATCGTGCTGAACTTCGACTGTTCTGGTATATTTTTGGACCTGTGATAATGACTTATACCAAGGAGCGTTGATAAAGACCCATTTGATCGGTTTCCCTTGTCCGCTGGTCAGGCGTGGTTCGCGCCCTGGTGCCGCGCGCCACAACGCAGCCAGCGGTCAAGGAAAA
>CAXMQC010000306.1:0-6036 GCA_964195285.1 Akkermansiaceae bacterium | reverse complement strand
CGAATCATATGAATATCTCGCGGAAAGCATCCGCCGCTTCCCGCCGCAAGACGACCTAGTCGCGCGTATCGCGGCGGCCGGCCTCGACCAGGTGAAATACCGGAACCTGTCGGGCGGAATCGCGGCGATCCATTCCGCCTGGCGGATCTGAGCACGTGCTGAAGGCGATCGCCAATCTGTTCCGGCTGTTCCTGATCGCGCGCACGCTGGCGCGCCACGACGCGCTGTTCCCGCTGGAGCGGCTCGGCGTGGCGCCGGCGGTGATGGCGCTGGTGCGATTGGTCTCGCGGCGCCGCGCCCCGGGCCGGCCGGGCGAACGGCTGGCCGCCGCCTGCGAAGCGCTGGGCCCGACCTTCATCAAGCTGGGTCAGGCCCTGTCGGTACGATCCGACCTGGTTGGCGAGGAGGTAGCCAGCGACCTGTCGTCGCTACAGGACAAATTGCCGCCGTTCCCGTCCGACCAGGCCATGGCAATCATCGAGAGGGAGTTGGGGCGGACCGTCGGCGAGCTGTTCGATCGTTTCGATACTATTCCGATTGCGGCCGCATCCATCGCCCAGGTCCATTTCGCGACGACCGTTGAGGGCGAGGAAGTGGCGGTCAAGGTTTTGCGCCCGGACGTCGAGGAGATCTTCGCCCGCGACCTGGACCTTATGTATTGGGTCGCGCGGCTGGTGGAGCGCGCCCGCCCCGATCTGCGGCGCCTGAAACCGGTCGCGGTCGTGCGCACCTTCGAGGATACGGTATGGGTCGAAATGGATCTGCGGATGGAGGCTGCCGCCGCCGCGGAACTGGCCGAAAATTTTGCCGGCGACCATGATTTCCTTGTCCCGAATGTGGATTGGCAGCGAACCGGCCGCCGGGTTCTGACAACCGGGCGCATCGACGGCATCTCGATCGACGAGGTCGAAATGCTGGTGGAGGCCGGCTTGATTCCGCGCGACATCATCGAAAAATCGGCTCGGGTATTCTTTTACCAGGTATTCCGCGACGGCTTCTTTCATGCCGACATGCATCCCGGCAATATGTTCGTCGGCCGCGACGGCGCGCTGATGCCGGTGGATTTCGGTATCATGGGGCGGCTGGACCGCAAGACCCGCAATTATCTGGCGGATATGCTGCTGGCCTTCCTGCAGCGCGACTACCGGCGCGTGGCGGACGTGCATTTCCAGGCCGGCTATGTGCCGGGGCACAAGTCGCGCGACGCCTTTACGCAAGCCTGCCGTTCGATCGGCGAGCCGATCCTCGACCTGCCGATGGATCAGATATCGCTGGCCCGGCTGCTGGCCCAACTGTTTCAGGTAACCGAACAGTTCGAGATGGAAACCCAGCCGCAGCTTCTGCTTCTGCAGAAAACCATGCTGGTCGCCGAAGGGGTCAGCCGCAAACTTGATCCGACGGTCAATATGTGGGTCCTGGCCCAGCCGCTGATCGAGGAATGGATGATGGAAAACCGCGGGCCGGCGGCGCGGGTCCGGGACATTACAGATACCGCGCTGACCCAGTTGGAGCGCCTTCCGGTCTTGCTCGATCGCATCGATCTGGCCGGCAAGATGATCGAGGAAGGCGGGATGCGCCTGCATCCCGAAACCGAGGCCTCGCTACGGCGCCGGGATAACAGCCTGTGGCCCGCCGCCGTCGTCGCCGCCGCCACGGCGCTGGTCACGGTGGGAATCGTGCTGGCATTGGTGGCGTGAATCAAGCCGGCGCCGCGCAAGCCTGAAGCCCTCCAGAATCGCACAAACCCGCGCAAATCAAGGGTCGATTCGTAATCGAACCGAATTTAACTCAAAATTTAGTTAAACCTTGCCCAATGATTTGAGCCTTTAACGGCGAACGAACGGGTTGCCGCAATCCACCCCGCGGGTTATGTATATATCACAGTAACGGCCTGTAGATTTAACCTTTGCCGGAGCGCCTGATAACCGTGCTGTCAAACAAACGCATATTGCTGATCGTCGCGGGCGGAATCGCCGCCTATAAGACGCTGGAACTGATCCGCCGCCTGCGCGAACGGGACGCGTCGGTGCGCTGTATCCTGACCAGGGGCGGCGCGCAATTCGTGACCCCACTCAGCCTGGCGGCGCTGAGCGGCGACAAGGTCTATGACGATCTGTTCTCGCTGACCGACGAAACCGAGATGGGGCATATCGAACTGTCGCGCGACGCCAACCTGCTGGTGGTGGCGCCGGCCACCGCCGACATCCTGGCCCGCATGGCCGCCGGTCTGGCGGACGACCTTGCGACGACCGCGTTGCTGGCGACCGACAAGCCGGTGCTGGTGGCGCCGGCGATGAATGTGCGGATGTGGGAACATGCCGCCACCCGCGCCAATGTCGAATGTCTGGCCGGGCGCGGCGTGCTGCGCGTCGGCCCCGGCACCGGCGACATGGCCTGCGGCGAGTTCGGCGAGGGGCGCATGGCCGAGCCGGACGAAATCCTCGGCGCCATCGAGGCGTTTTTCCGCGGCGACGTGCCGGCGGTCACGCCGTCCGGCGGCGCCCCGGCGAAGAACCGTCCGCTGGCGGGCCGCAAGGCGCTGGTCACCAGCGGCCCGACCCATGAGGCGATCGACCCTGTACGCTATATCGCCAACCGGTCATCGGGCAAGCAGGGCCATGCCATTGCACGCGCCCTTGCCGGTCTTGGCGCCGAGACCACGCTGGTCAGCGGGCCGACCGGCCTGGCGGACCCGGCGGGTATTTCGGTGATCCATGTGGAAACCGCCCGCGAGATGCTGGCCGCCTGCCAGCAGGCCCTGCCGGCGGATGTGGCGGTCTGCGCCGCGGCGGTGTCGGACTGGCGGACCGTGGAAGAGGCCGGCCAGAAGATGAAAAAGAACGGCGGTGGCCCGCCGGCGCTGGCGTTGACCGAGAACCCTGACATTTTGCGGACCCTGGGCGAAGCGGGCAATCTGAGGCCCGGGCTGCTGATCGGCTTTGCCGCCGAGACCGAAAAGGTCGTCCAGCATGCCAGGGCGAAACGAAAAAAGAAGGGTGCGGACTGGATTCTGGCGAATGACGTCTCGCCGGCCACCGGCACTTTCGGCGGCGACGCCAATGTGATCCACCTGATCGACGCGGACGGGGTCGAAGACTGGCCGAGGATGTCCAAAGAGGAAGTCGCCCTGCGTCTGGCCCACAGAATTACAGAGAAAATCTCGGCAGAGGGTTGAATCACAGTATGAATGAAGTGACCGTTTCCGTAGCCCGGCTGCCCCATGGCGCCGATCTGCCGCTGCCCGGCTATGCGACCGGCGACAGCGCGGGGCTGGACCTGTTGGCGGCCGTCGATAGCGACCTGATCCTGGCGCCGGGGCAACGCGCGCTAATTCCCACCGGACTGGTGATCGCGCTGCCGCCGGGCCATGAGGCGCAGGTGCGCCCGCGCTCCGGGCTGGCAGTGAAACATGGGATCACGGTGCTGAACAGTCCGGGTACCATCGACGCCGATTACCGGGGTGAGTTGAAGGTTATCCTGGCCAATCTGGGCGACGAGGCATTTACCATATCGCGCGGCATGCGGATCGCGCAGATGGTGGTGGCGCCGGTCATGCGGCTGGGCTGGCATGAAGTCGGGTCGGAGACCGAACTGCCCTCCTCCGAACGGGGCGCCGGCGGTTTCGGGTCTACCGGAACCGACAGGATGGTGCGCTAAATGCTGCGGCTAACCAAAAAACTGATGTTCGCGATCGAAGCGGTGGTCGATATCGCCTACAATTCCGGCGAACATCCGGTGCAGAGCAAGGATATCGCCGAACGCCAGGGTATTCCCCGGCGATACCTGGAACAGGTGCTGCAACAGCTGGTCCGCGCCGATATCCTGCGCGGCGTGCGCGGCCCGCGCGGCGGGTATCGCCTGGCCCGCGAACGCAGGCGCATCCCGCTGGGCGAGATCGTCCGCATCGTCGGCGGCATGGATACCGATGAGGAGGACGAGGATACCGGGTCCGACCTTGGCCGCATCGCGCTGCGGCCGCTGTGGCAGGATCTTCAGCAGGAGGCCCTGGTCAAGCTGGATGCGGTCAGCGTCGAGGATTTGTGCAAGACGGCGCGCAAGGCCGGCATCGACAGCACCGCGCGGAAGAGTGCGGACTTCAATATCTGATGATCAGAGCCGAGAACGAGGAGACAGGATGAACGGCGAGACTCCCGAGTTCAGGGGCAAGATTTACAACAATATCGTCGAAACGATCGGCGCCACCCCGCTGGTGCGGTTTTCCCGGTTGGCGGCCGATGCCGGCGTCGAGAGCGAAATTATCGGCAAGCTGGAATTCTTCAATCCGCTGGCCTCGGTCAAGGACCGCATCGGTTTCGCCATGATCGACGCCATGGAAGCCGCCGGAAAGCTGAAGAACGGCACGGTGATGGTGGAGCCGACCTCGGGCAATACCGGCATCGCGCTGGCCTTCGTGGCCGCGGCGCGCGGTTACCGCCTGATCCTGACCATGCCGGAATCGATGTCGGTCGAGCGGCGCAAGATGCTCAAGCTGCTGGGCGCGGAGTTGGAACTGACGTCGGCCGACAAAGGCATGAAGGGCTCTATCGCTAGGGCCGAGGAAATCATCGCCTCGCTGCCCGACGCCGTGATGCCGGCGCAGTTCGAAAACCCCGCCAACCCGGAGATCCACCGCAAGTCGACGGCCGAGGAAATTTGGCGCGACACCGGCGGCGAGTTCGATGTGCTGGTCTCGGGTGTCGGAACCGGCGGCACGCTGACCGGCTGCGGCGAGGTCTTTAAAGCCCGCAATCCGGATATCAGAATCGTCGCGGTGGAACCCGAGGACAGTTCCGTGCTGGCGGGCAGCGAACCCGGCAAGCATATGATCCAGGGCATCGGCGCCGGTTTCATCCCGCCGATCCTGAAGACCGACTTGATCGACGAGATCATCTCGATCGCAAACGAGACCGCGTTCGCGACCGCGCGCAAACTGGCGGCGCTGGAAGGCGTGCCGGTGGGCATTTCGTCGGGCGCGGCCCTGGCGGCGGCGCTGGAGTTGGCCGAACGGCCGGAAATGAAGGGCAAGAGGATCATCGTCATCATCCCCGATTTCGCCGAACGCTATCTGTCGACCGCGATATTCGAGGGAATCAACGGCTAGGACCCGCATGGAAATCACCGAGGAACGCCTGCATCGATATGCCCGCCACATCATCCTCGACGAGGTCGGCGAGGAAGGGCAAATCAAGCTGCTGCAATCACGCGTACTGATCATCGGGGCGGGCGGATTGGGCTCGCCGGTGCTGATGTATCTGGCGGCCGCCGGTGTCGGTACGCTGGGGGTGATCGACGACGACGTGGTCGACATCACCAACCTTCAGCGTCAGATCGCCCATAATACGGCGCGCATCGGGACGCCGAAAGTCGACAGCGCCACCGAGACCATCGCCGCCCTCAATCCCGAAATCAAGGTCAATGGCTACAACGAACGGCTGACCGCGGCGAACGCCCGCGCCATCATCGCCGATTATGACCTGGTGGCCGACGGCAGCGACAATTTCGCCACCCGCTTCCTCGTCAACGACGCCTGCTACTTGGCGAAAACGCCCCTGGTTTCGGCCGCGCTTCTCAGGTTCGAAGGCCAGATTTCGACATTCAAGGCCTATCTCGGCGGCGAGGAACCGTGTTACCGCTGCATCTTCCGCGAGGCGCCGCCGCCGGGCCTCATCCCGACATGCGCCGAGGGCGGCGTGCTCGGCGCCGTCGCCGGCGCCATGGGATCGATCCAGGCGGTGGAAGTGATCAAGGAGCTGCTCGGCATCGGCGAGAGCCTTTCGGGCTCGCTCGTGCTATACGACGCGCTTACCGCCACCTTCCGCAAGATCAAGGTCAAGCCCGATCCGGAATGCCCGCTTTGCGGCGAAAACCCCACCATTCGGGATTTATCGAGTCATGCCGGCTGAACCGGGGGCTCAAGCGGGCGAGGGAACCCAGAGGGGGCCCGACAAGCTCTCCATCATCGTCTTCTCGGGCGAGTTCGAACGCATCCATTATGCCTTCGCCATGGCGTCCGCCGCCGCCGCCATGAACACCCCC
>CAXMQC010000305.1:0-5938 GCA_964195285.1 Akkermansiaceae bacterium | reverse complement strand
GTCAGCTCCCAGGTCTTGTCCGCGACCTCGATAGCATGCTTCGACATTTCCCGATCGTCATCGAACAGGCCCGGCCAATGCTTGGCGATCATGCCGGCGCAGGATCCCGATGGCGCCACCACGTAGTCGAACGGCAGCAGCGCGGGTATGGTCCGCCGCGCAATCCCGGCCGCGTCCGCGCGGTCGCCGGAATTATAGGCCGGCTGGCCACAGCAGGTCTGGGCGCGCGGCACGGCGACCGCGCAGCCCGCCTGCTCCAGCAGGGTGACGGCGGCGAAGCCGACGGAGGGGCGGAATAAATCCACCAGGCAAGTTACGAAAAGCGCCACATTGGGTTTGGTGCCGGCGTCGGCCATGGTCGATTGTCTCCGGATGATGCCGCGCCATAAATGACCAGAAACCCGCCGGAACGCAACAGCCTGATGTCAACCGGAGGCCAACTTGTCGGCCAACAGCTTGGGTAAAAGGATGTAGTAACGTCCGCGGCTCTTCATGCGCCCGGCATATTCCAGTGCGCCGTCGCCGGTACCCCAGAAGAAGTCGCCCCGCACCGGCCCCTTGATGGCCGACCCGGTATCCTGGGCCAGCACCAGGCGCTGCAATGGCCCCGCGTCTTCGCCGGGCATGGTGGTGTCGAGCCAGAGCGGCAGCCCCAACGGGATGTAACGGGTATCCACCGCCAGGCTGCGCCCGGCCGTCAGCGCCACGCCCTGCGCGCCGACCGGCCCCTCGCCGAGGATTTCCGCGAAAAAGATATAGCGTTGATTGACGGCCAGCACTTCGGCCGCCTTGTCGGGGTTGAGGTCCAGCCAAGCGCGGATGCCCGGCCAGGATGCGGCATGGGCCTCCAGCTCACCGCGCTCGATGAGTTCGCGGCCGATCGATTTATAGCGCAGCCCGTTATGCGCCGCGAAGCCGATTCGGGTGGTGCGCCCATCCGCCAGCGTGACACGGCCCGAGCCCTGGACGTGCAACATGAAGGCTTCCAGCGGATCGGCCAGCCAGACCAGCTCGAGGCCGCGGCCGGCCAGAACGCCCTTCTGGATATCGCCCCGCGCGAAATAGGGCTTCAGCTTGCCGCCATCGACCCGGCCGACCAAAGACCGGCCGGAAAGGTCCGAGTCGAATTCGCCGAGGTCGATGGTCACGTGATCGTCGGGCTTGCGGTAGACCGGGACGTTGTAGGTCTCGTCGCGCGTAATCGAGCCTTTGAGCTCGATCTCGAAATAGCCGGTGAACAGCCCTTCCGCCGCCTCGTTGTTGGCGACCGCCCAAGGTTGGAACCATTGCTCGAAGAACGACCGGGCGGCAAGGTCGTGGCCAGGTGGGAGCGCCTGCGCGGCGCGGCAGGCTGGCTGAATGTCCGCGGCACTGGCGCCGGGGATGCGGGCCCCCAGCGCCTTGCCCGGCTGCATATTCAGAAACTTGGCGCAGGAGCGCAGCAGGGCCGGCAGGGCCTCGGCATGGCGGTCCATGTTCCAGCCCGGCAGGTCTTCGAAACCGGCCGGCGAAAATATCGCCTGTTCGGGTGGTGGTGGTTGCGGGGGCTTGGCGTCTTCCTGTTCGCAAGCGGCAAGCGACATCATCGCGGTAGCGAAAACCAGGGCCGCGGCGGCACGCGAAACTCTATTTTTGGTGGAATGCGGTGATGGCGGCGGCCGGCCAGCCATGCCGGACCCCGTTACTCCTCGCTGCCGGTTGCGACCAGCAGCCAGTTGGGGTTGTTGCTTGCGGTGTTGCGGCTGAAGGTCCAGACGTCGGTGACCCGCACGACGTTGGTGGGATCGCCTTCGACGAATTCCCCGTCGGCGTCTTTCTGGGCGTTCACCTGTTCGGTGACGAACTTGATCGTGACGCTGGCAAGTCGTTCGTCCATCTCGGCCTTGACGATCTCCGACTCGTCGATGCCGACGATCGTGGTTTCCAGCTCAAGCCCGGCTTTTTCGCGTTCGCGGATGGCGCTGGCGAAATTCTCGTAGACCGTATTGCTGAGCAGTGATTTCAGGGTGCTGCCCTCGCCCTTCGCGAAGGCTTCGAGAATCGCCTCAAATGCCATGCGGGCGCCCTTGACGAATTCCTGCTCGCGGAACGACGGATCCGCGGCCTTGATCTGGGCAATACCCGCTTCCAGCGGATCCATCGAGGCCAGTTCCTCCGGCGTGGGTCCGTCGCGTTCCGGCATCGCCACGACATTGTCGCCGGCCTCTTTGTCGCGGTTGGAGATTCCGAAGGGGTCGGTCTGCCGGCCCTCGCCTTCGCCGCGCCGGCCCAGAACCGAGCCGAGTTTGAAAATAAGGAACAGCGCAAGCACTGCAAACAGAACAATATCAATTATTTGAAAGCCGCCGCCCATTAGCGAGAGTCACTCCGAATAAATGTTCAGGACCGCCGCGCCCGGATACACAAACAATGGCGCCCGTTGCCGGCGGGGGTTCCCATCCCTACATGCTATCCTAACACAACTTCGGACCCAAGGGTCCACTGCTGTGTTGGAAGATGCCGAAAACGCGTTCCCGTCGGCAATTTAAATAGGCTCTAGTTAAGAAAAGAACAAGTGTGCCCCTATTATTGATCGTGATATTCATCGGCGTTCCCATCCTGGAAATCGTCGTGTTCATCCAGGCCGGCGATATCATCGGCCTGTGGCCCACCATTGCCGCCGTCGTCGCCACCGCGATTATCGGTGGCGCGCTGATTCGCGCACAGGGCCTGGCCACGATGGACCGGGCGCGGCACAGCATTGAACAGGGGCAGGCCCCCGTCCATGAAGCCTTCACCGGCATCTGCCTGTTGCTGGCGGGGGCGCTGTTGATGACGCCGGGTTTCCTGACCGACAGCGTCGGCTTCCTGCTATTGATCCCGCCGGTCCGGCGGTCGCTGGGGCGCTGGCTGGTGAGTGTGCTGTTTTATGGCAAGAACGCGCGGTTTTGGGTGAATGGCGAGGAAGTCGGCTCGCCGACCCAGCAGCCCGGTGCGGCGCCGCGCGAGGCCATCGACGTGGATTTTACCGAGGTGCCGCCGGACGATGCCGGCGAACTGCCGCCAAAGGGCTGAAGCCCTGCCCTGCGGCGTCCTGACGGTTGTCTCCACCCACAAACCGTGCTAGCCACGCGCAACAAATAGATCCACGGAGTTACAAATGACAGACGAAGCAGCGGCGGAGTCAGAGGGCGTCGCACAGGGACCGAAATTCGAAATCGTCCACCAGTATATAAAAGACCTGTCGCTGGAAGTGCCTGGCGCGCCGCAGATTTTTCAAAGTGCGGCGCAGCCGGAAGTGGCGGTCAATGTCGATGTCGGGGTACAGCCGGTCGGCGACAATGATTACGAGATTGTGCTGCGGGTCGAAGCGCGCGGCACGACCGGCGGTAACCAGATGTTTATCGTCGAGTTGGCCTATGGCGGCCTGTTCCGTACCATGGGCGACATTCCGCAGGACCATCGGCAGGCGCTGTTGATGGTCGAGGGGCCGCGGATGCTGTTCCCCTTCGCCAGGAACGTGGTTGCGACCGTCACCCGCGACGGCGGCCTGCCGCCGCTGATGATCAGCCCAATCGATTTCGTTCAGCTGTTCCGCGACCGGGTCGCACGCGCCCAGGCCGAAGCCGGTGCGCAAGGAGACGGCGACGGCGACGGCGCGACGGCTTAGAGCCTTTAGCGGTTTTACGGCTTTTCCCAGACAGGGTTGGTGAGGCGTTCGACGAACTTGCGGTGAGCCGCGAGCTCCTCTTCGCTGGCTTCGTGCGGGCGGGGCGGCCGCGCGACGCGCGCCACCGGCGTTGCCGCCGTCGAGCCAACCGTGTCGCTATCCGCGGTCAGTCCAAACCCCTGCTGGCGGCCACCCCTAAGCTCCAGGTAGACCTCGGCCAGCAGTTCGGCATCCAGCAAGGCGCCGTGCTTCGTGCGCGCCGAATTATCGATATTGAAGCGTCGGCAAAGCGCGTCGAGGTTGGCCTGCGCGCCGGGAAACTTGTCGCGCGCCATTCTGACCGTATCGATTGCCTGGCTCATCGGCATCGCCGCAAAACCCAGCATTTTGAGCTCGGCCTTCATAAACCCCATGTCGAAGCCGGCATTGTGGATGACGAGCTTCGAGTCGCCGACGAATTCGAGAAACTCGCCGACGATTTCCGCGAACACCGGCTTGTCGGACAGAAACCCCTCGCTGAGGCCGTGGATCTGGAAAGCCCCCGTCGGCATGTCGCGTTCCGGGTTGATGTATTTGTGGAGCGTATCGCCGGTCGGTACAAGGTTGTGCAACTCGACGCAGCCGATTTCAACGATACGGTGTCCGTCGGCCGGATTCAGGCCGGTGGTTTCCGTGTCCAGAACAATTTCACGCATGCTTCCGTCGCCCCTCGCCCTGGCCGTGATGGGGCCTCGCCTTGCCTGACCGCCATCGGCCTTCGCGCACCAGTTTGACGATACGGCTGAGCTTGCGCAAGGCCTCTCGCCGGCTAAGCCCGGTCTGGAGGATGAAGTCGGCGCGGCGGCGCTTTTCCGCATCCGCCATCTGCCGGCCTATGATGTCGGCAAACCGCTGTGCCGTCATTCCCGGGCGGCGCAATACCCGCTGCGCCTGGATGAAGGCGGGGGCGGTGACCAGAATTACCAGGTCGCAGTCGCTTTCGCGCCCGACCTCAAAGAGCAGCGGCACATCCAGCACGGCCAGCGATTTGCGGCGCGCGGCGCAGCGGCGCAAGAAGGCCTGCGATTCACGGCGAACCAGCGGATGGACAATTGCCTCCAGCCGGCCAAGCGCCGCCGCGTCGTGAAAAACCAGATCGCCGAGCCTGGCCCGATCTACCGCGCCGTCGCAAATAGAATCCGGGAACGCCTCGCCGACCGGTCCAACGGCGGCGCCACCACGGGCAAAAAGCCGGTGCACGGCGGCATCGGAATCGTGAATCGGCACCCTCATCCGGGCCAGCGCCTTTGCCGCCGTCGTCTTCCCCATGCCGATCGAGCCGGTGAGTCCGATCACAAGCATGGGCGTTACGCCTCCCGGAGGTCTTGCAGCACGAAATTCCGAAGATCTTCATCGACGTCCGGTCGAATGCCGAACCAGGCCTCGAAACCGGGTCGGGCCTGATGCAACAGCATGCCCAGACCATCGACCGCCGGGTTTCCACGCGCCCGCGCCGCCGCCAGCAGATCGGTTTCGAGGGGCGCGTATACGATATCGTAAACCGTTGCGGCAACGGGCAGTGCATCAAGCCGTATTTCCAGCGGAAGCTGGCCGGTCATGCCAAGATTCGTCGTGTTTATGACGAGGGCGGCGCCGTCCAGCGAATCCTCGCGGTGGTCCCACGCGACGGCAACACAATGTGGCGCCATGGCGCCAGCCAGTTCCGTTGCGCGCTCTGGTGTGCGGTTGACGATGCGGATTGCGCTGACTCCGGCGTCGATCAGGGCGACACAGGCCGACCGGGCGGCGCCGCCGGCGCCGAGAATGACCGCGGGCCCGTCGCCGGCCGACCATCGGCTGTTTTGCCGCAGGTTTTCGATCAGGCCGACGGCGTCGGTGTTGCTGCCCTCCAATTCGCCATCCGGCCCGACGACGACCGTGTTAACCGCACCGATGCGCCGCGCCAGCGGGTCTATCTTCTCGCAAGCCCGTAAAGCGCCCTCTTTGTGAGGCAGGGTGACGTTCACCCCCCGCAAGCCCAGTGCGGGTAAGGCGCGCAGCGCCTGTTCCAGGCGATCGGGCGGCACGGCCAGCGGTATGTAGGTGCCGTCGACACCGTGTTTTTCGAGCCAATAGCCATGCAGCCGCGGCGAGCGCGAATGTGCGACCGGCCAGCCGACCACCCCCGCCACCATCGCTTTCCCGCTTAAAATCATTCGGTGACTATCCCGTGGCCCCGAAGAAAGTCCAGCAAGGGTAACAGGGGCATGCCGAGAATGGTGAAATAGTCGCCTTCGATGTCGCTGAACA
>CAXMQC010000304.1:0-4377 GCA_964195285.1 Akkermansiaceae bacterium | reverse complement strand
CTGGATGGCTGTCAGCTGCTGACGGTCGAGGATCTGGCCGACCCGGATGGCACGCTGCACCCGGTTCAACAGTCCATGGTCGACTGCCATGGCTCGCAGTGCGGCTTCTGCACGCCGGGCTTCGTGATGTCGCTGTTCGCGCTGTACCAGAATGAGGAAGACCCGTCCGATCAGCGTATCGACGACGTGTTGGCGGGAAACCTGTGTCGTTGTACCGGTTACGCACCGATCGCCGCAGCCGCAAAACAGATGTATGACGGCGGCGCGGCGGCCGAAGGCCGGTTCGCGGCGCACGAAGCCGATATCGCCGCAAGGCTGGAAGCCCTGGCCGACGACGAGACGCTTTGCGTCGGGACCGAAGGCCGGTTGCTCTACGCCCCGGCAAATATCGACAGTCTGGCCGAGATCCTGGCGGAAAACCCCGAATCCTGCATCGTGGCAGGGGCGACCGATGTCGGTCTGTGGGTCACCAAGCAACTTCGCGATATCGCGCCCGCCGTTCATATCGGGCGGGTCCGGGAGTTGCGGCGGATCGAGGAAACCGACGACGCGATTACCATCGGCGCCGGCGTCACTTACGACGAGGCGGCGTCCGTCATCGCCACGCATTATGCCGATTTCGGCGAGCTGATCCGGCGGCTGGGCGGCCAGCAGGTACGCAATATGGGCACCATCGGTGGCAATATCGCCAATGGCTCGCCGATCGGCGATTCGCCCCCTGCCCTGATCGCCGCCGGCGCAACGCTGGGCCTGCGGCTCGGCGCGGAGCGCCGGACGATGCCGCTTGAGGATTTCTTCATCGATTATGGCAAGCAGGACATTCGCCCGGGAGAATTCGTCGAAAATGTGGTCCTGCCGAAACCCCAACCGGATACGCAGTACCGCTGTTACAAGATAGCCAAACGTTTCGACCAGGATATATCGGCGGCCTGCGGCGCTTTCCAACTGCGCCTCGATGGCGGTAAAGTTGCCGAGATCCGCATCGCCTTCGGCGGCATGGCGGCGACGCCCAAGCGCGCCGCGGCGACCGAGGCGGCGCTGGTGGGAAAACCCTGGACCGACGAAACAATTGAAGCCGCCTTGCCGGCAATGGAACAGGACTATGCGCCGATCGACGATTGGCGCGCCTCGGCCTGGTACCGTATGGCGGTGTCGAAAAACCTGGTGCGAAAGTTCCACGCGGAAACATCCGGACCGGCCACGCCCATCCGGCTGGTCGGGGAAGAGAGGTTGAGCCATGCTTGAAGAAACCCCCACCGAACGCATCGCCGGCGGAGTCCGCGATTCCCGGCGCCATGACAGCGCCCACAAACATGTTTCGGGCGACGCCGTCTATATTGACGACATTGCCGCGCCGGCGGGCTTGCTGCACGCTTATCCGGGCCTGAGCGAGCGCGCCCATGCGACGATCCGATCGATCGATCTGTCGAAGGTGCGCGCCGCCCCGGGCGTGGTGCTGGTGCTGACCGCCGACGACATTCCCGGCGTCAACGATATCAGCCCCACCGGCCTGCATGACGAACCGGTTTTCGCCGACAAGATCGTGCAATTCCATGGCCAGGTCATGTTCGCGGTGGTTGCCGAAAACCGGGACCAGGCCCGACAGGCCGCCCGCATGGCGGTGGTCGAGTACGAGGATCTGCCCGCCGTCCTGAATATCGCCGCGGCACGCGAAAAAGGCGAAATCGTTACCGAACCGCTGACCCTTTCGCGCGGCGACGCCGCGGCCGCCATCAAGGCCGCGCCACGCCGCATCGAGGGCCGTATGGAGATCGGCGGACAGGAACATTTCTATCTCGAAACCCAGATCGCCATGGCGATCCCCGGCGAGGACGACGAGGTGCTGGTCAATGTCTCGACCCAGCATCCCACCGAGATCCAGCATATGGTGTCCCATGTCATGGGCGTGCCGTCCAACGCGGTCACGGTCGAAGTCCGCCGCATGGGCGGGGCTTTCGGGGGCAAGGAGACGCAAGGCAACCTGTTCGCCGCCATTGCCGCGCTGGGCGCCAGGAAGACCGGCCATCCGGTCAAATTCCGCCCGGACCGCGACGAAGACATGGTGATGACCGGCAAGCGCCATGATTTCGAGGCCGACTACCGCGTCGGGTTCGACGATGACGGGCGCGTTCACGGCGCGGAATTCACCTTCGCGGCGCGCTGCGGCTTTTCCGCCGACCTGTCGGGGCCGATAACCGACCGCGCGCTGTTCCACGCCGACAACGCCTATTACTATGACGCGGCGCACATGGTCTCGCTGCCGCTGAAGACCAATACCTGTTCCAACACCGCCTTCCGGGGTTTCGGCGGGCCACAGGGTATGGTCGCCGCCGAGCGCGTCATGGAGGAAATTGCCTTTGCGCTGGGCAAGGACCCGCTGGAGGTCCGCAAGGCCAACTTCTACGGCGGGCCGGGCCGCGATGTCACGCCCTACCACCAGACCGTCGAGGACTGCGTCGTCGGCGAGGTCGTCGAGCAGCTGGAAGCGAAGAGCGATTATTGGGGCCGGCGCCAGGCGGTCCGGGAGTTCAACGCCGAGAACCGCCATGTCCGGCGCGGGCTGGCGCTGACGCCGGTCAAGTTCGGCATTTCCTTTACCGCGACCCAGTTCAACCAGGCCGGCGCGCTGGTCCATGTCTATACCGACGGCACGATCCACCTGAACCATGGCGGCACCGAGATGGGCCAGGGCCTGTTCACCAAGGTCGCGCAAGTGGTGGCCGAGGAATTCCAGGTCGATATCGACAAGGTGGGTATCTCGGCCACGACCACCGGCAAGGTGCCAAACACCTCGGCCACCGCGGCCTCGTCGGGCTCGGACATCAACGGCATGGCGGCTCAGGCGGCATCACGCACCATCAAGAACCGGCTGATCGACTTCGCCGCCGAACATTGGCAAGCGCCGCGCGACAAGATTATCTTCCTGCCGAACCGCATCCGGATCGGCAATGAAGAGTTGCCCTTCGCGGATCTTGTAAATGCCGCATACAATGCGCGGATCTCGCTGTCGTCCACCGGTTTCTACAAGACACCGAAGATCCACTGGGACCGTGCCACCGGGCGCGGCCGGCCGTTCTATTATTACGGCTATGGCGCTTCCTGCAGCGAAGTGACGGTCGATCTTCTGACCGGCGAATACCGGGTCGACCGGGTCGATATCCTGCATGCCGTCGGCCGCTCGCTGAACCCGGCAATCGATATCGGCCAGATCGAAGGCGGCTTCATCCAGGGCATGGGCTGGTTGACCACCGAGGAGTTATGGTGGGACAAGGAAGGCCGACTGCGCACCCATGCGCCGTCGACCTATAAGATCCCGGCCTGCGGCGACCGGCCGAAGGTCTTCAATGTCGAACTGCTGGCGGGCGCCAGCAACCGCGAAGAAACCATCTACCGGTCCAAGGCCGTCGGCGAGCCGCCCCTGATGCTGGCGATGTCGGTGCTGTACGCATTGTCGGATGCGGTGGCAAGCGTCGCCGACCACAGAATTTGCCCACGGCTGGACCCACCGGCCACGCCCGAACGAATGCTAAAGGCGATTTATGAGCTGACCGAGGCTAGCAAGGGAGAGGCCGCATGACCGAGACCACCGCCGCCACGGCGCCACGCCTGGAACTGCGCAATATCAGCAAGAGTTATCCCGGCGTGCTGGCCAACGATTCGGTCGACCTCAACGTCGCGCCGGGCGAGATCCACGCGCTGCTGGGCGAGAACGGCGCCGGCAAGAGCACGCTGGTGAAGATCATCTATGGCGTTCTCCATGCCGACAAGGGCGAGATGCTGTGGGAGGGCAAGCCGGTGACGGTCGCCGACCCGCACGCGGCGCGCAATCTGGGCGTCGGCATGGTGTTCCAGCATTTTTCGCTGTTCGAGGCGATGACGGTGCTGGAGAACATCGCGCTGGGGGTCGAGAAGGTCAGCGACATGAAGGCCCTGGCCGAGCGGGTCGTCGAAGTCTCGCATGCCTATGGCCTGCCGCTTGACCCCGACCGCGAGGTCCACACCCTGTCGGTGGGCGAGCGCCAGCGCATCGAGATCGTGCGCTGCCTGCTGCAAAACCCGCAGCTGCTGATCATGGACGAGCCGACCTCGGTCTTGACCCCGCAGGAGGTCGATCGGTTGTTCGAGACCCTGCGGCAGCTGTCGGCCGAGGGTGTGTCCATTCTCTACATCAGCCACAAGCTGGACGAGATCAAGGCGCTGTGCGACCGCGCGACGATCCTGCGCGGCGGCAAGGTGGTGGACGCCTGCGACCCAAAGGAAGAAACCGCGCAATCGATGGCGGCGATGATGATCGGCGCCGAGGTACGCTCGCTGTCGCGCCGCGAAGGCACGTCGTCGGAAAAGATCCGGCTCGAGGTGCAGGGGCTGAACATGGAT
>CAXMQC010000303.1:0-3666 GCA_964195285.1 Akkermansiaceae bacterium | reverse complement strand
GGTGTCGAGGAATGCAGCGAGTTTCGCGTCGGTGTCGTCCAAAATCGCCTGTTCGGTACGGATCGCGGCCAGGATGTCTTGGCCCTTGGCGCGGACCTCGTCCAGCAGGCCGTGTTCGAAGCGGGTCACGTCGGAAACCGCGATCGGGTCCAGATAACCGCGCACGCCCGCGAAGATCGAGACGACCTGCTCTTCGACGGGAAGCGGCGAATACTGGTCCTGCTTCAAGACTTCGGTCAGGCGCGCGCCGCGGTTCAACAGCTTCTGCGTCGCCGCGTCGAGATCCGACGCGAACTGTGCAAAGGCCGCCATTTCTCGGTATTGCGCCAATTCCAGCTTGATCGAGCCGGCCACCTGCTTCATCGCCTTGATCTGGGCGGCCGACCCGACGCGGCTGACCGACAGGCCGACATTGATGGCCGGGCGGATACCGGAATAGAACAGTTCGGTCTCCAGGAAGATCTGGCCATCGGTGATCGAAATCACGTTGGTCGGAATATAGGCGGAGACGTCGCCGGCCTGGGTTTCGATCACCGGCAGGGCGGTCAGCGAACCATTGCCCGCGGCGTCACCCATCTTCGCCGCCCGTTCCAGCAGGCGCGAATGCAGGTAGAAAACGTCGCCCGGATAGGCTTCGCGGCCTGGCGGACGGCGCAGCAACAGCGACATCTGGCGATAGGCGACGGCCTGTTTCGACAGATCGTCATAAACGATCACCGCATGCATGCTGTTGTCACGGAAATATTCGCCCATCGTACAGCCGGTATAGGGCGCCAGGAACTGCAGCGGGGCCGGCTCCGACGCGGTCGCGGCGACGACGATGGTATATTCCAGCGCACCCTGATCTTCGAGGGTTTTCACGATCTGCGCGACAGTCGAGCGCTTCTGGCCGACCGCGACATAGATGCAATAAAGCTTCTTCGATTCGTCGTCGCCGGCATTGATCGGCTTCTGATTGATGAAGGCGTCGATGGCGACGGCTGTCTTGCCGGTCTGGCGATCGCCGATGATCAGTTCGCGCTGACCGCGGCCGACCGGCACCAGGCTGTCGATCGCCTTCAGGCCGGTCTGCACCGGCTCATGCACCGATTTGCGCGGAATGATGCCCGGGGCCTTGACCTCGACACGCTTGCGCTCGGCGCCCTCGATCGGGCCCTTGCCGTCGATCGGATTGCCCAGCCCGTCGACGACGCGGCCCAGCAGGCCTTTGCCCACCGGCACGTCGACGATTTCGCCGGTCCGCTTGACGGTGTCGCCTTCCTTTATGTCGCGGTCGCTGCCGAAAATGACGATGCCGACATTGTCGGTTTCCAGGTTCAGCGCCATCCCTTTGATGCCACCGGGAAATTCGACCATTTCACCGGCCTGCACCTGGTCAAGGCCGTAGACGCGCGCAACGCCGTCACCGACCGATATCACCTGGCCGACCTCGGCGACTTCCGCCTCGGCGCCAAAATTGGCGATTTGTTCCTTAATTATACTGGAAATTTCCGCGGCCCGGATTTCCATCAACCTGCCCCTTTCATCGCGAATTTAAGCTTCTGCAACTGTGTGCGAAGCGAGGAGTCAATCATACGGCTGCCGACCTTTACGATCAGCCCGCCGAGAATTGAGGTGTCTACACGAGACGCAATGGCGACCTTGCCGCCCAGCGTTTTCTTGAGTGACTCTTCAAGCGCCTTTACCTGGCCGTCGGTCAATGGATGGGCCGAAACCACATCCGCGGTAACCTCGCCGCGGCGCGAAGCCAGCACTTCCAGATATGCGCGAATTATTCCAGATAGCGCGAACAGGCGGCGATTGGCCGTAACCACGCCAAGAAACTTCTTGGTCAGGTCGTCGGCGGCCATTTTGTCGAGCAGCGCCGACATCGCCTTCCACTGTTCGTCGCGGCCCAACACGGGACTGCGCACGAGGCGAGTCATGTCCTCGCTCTCGTCCAACGCCTGCTGCAGCGCCAGGAGGTCTTCCGCGACCGCGTCCAGCGCTTTGCCCTCGTCCGCCAATTCGAACAAGGCCGCAGCATAGCGGCCCGCCAGTCCGGACTCAGCTGCCTTGCCTGCCAAGGGATACTCCCTGAAAATATACCAAACGATCCCGCGCCTGCAACGGACGTTCCCGTAAGCTCGGGAAACCTTGTTATCAGCCCTCGTCCATCCGCGGCGCGCCGTCTTTAACATACGGTACAGTGGGTGGCAAGACGAGTCTGGCCGGGATTTTCCGCTGCGCGTCAAAAGGCCACCATCGGTCTCGGGCCACACCCTGGCCGGCAGTTCGGCAAGAAGCGCATGGAAGGTTTATTCCTATCTCCGGTATCTGGCCGGCCGGCTGGAACCAATTCAATGCAAAATGCTGACGCGTTATTCGGCCATATAATTGGCCACGTCCTCTTCGTCCCATTCGATCCCGGCGCCCGGAACATCGGGGGCAATCACGTGACCGTCGGTCGCCCGCAGTTTGTGTTTCAGGACCGGTTGACCCCAATCGACAAATTCCAGCCAGTGGCGCGTCGGGGTGACGGCCAGCAGATGGGCGCTGAATTCCGGGTAGAGATGCGACGACAGGGGCAGGCCGCAACCATCGGCAAGCCCCACGGCGCGCAGCCAACCGGTGACGCCGCCGATCTTGCCGGCATCGGGCATGAAATAGTCGCAGGCGCCGGCATCCAGAGCTTTCTGCATGTCATGCACACCCCAGCAATTCTCGCCTAGCTGGATTGGCGTCCGCGTGTTTTGCCTGACTCGCGCGCAGCCGTCGTAATCGTCGAAGCGAACCGGCTCCTCGATCCATTCAAGGCCGAGATCGCCCAGCAAGCCGGTGCGCATTTCGGCCTCGGGTACGGTCAGGCACTGATTGTAGTCGGACATGATCCGGATATCGTCGCCAACCGCGGCGCGCACCGATTCCGCCACCGCCACATCGGTCCGCGCATCCGGATAGCCGAGCCGCAGCTTGATCGCGGAGAATCCCTCCTCGACCAGTTCACGCGCCTCGCCGGCGGCCCGGTCGGCGCCGATGATACCGAGTCCATTGCTGTTGTAGGCGGCCAGGGGGATAAGGTCGCCGCCCAGCAGCCGCGCCAGCGGAACCTCGCGGGTCTTCGCCAGGGCATCCCAGGCGGCCATATCGATACCGGCCGAAGCCATCATGGTCAGCCCCTGCTGGCCGATCAGCCGCATGCGCGCCCGCAGCAGGCTCGACAGCGCGACCGGGGCCAGTGTCTCGCTTTCGATCAGCGCCGCCAGCTCTTGTATGAGACGAACCGTCGGCGCCAATGCGAAGCGATGATAACAGAGAACATAGGAATGGCCGGTAATGCCGTTGTCGCATTCAAGGTCGACCAGGACCAGCGGCGCCTCGGACAGACTCCCGCCGCCCGTAACCAGTGGCCGTTTCAACGGAGCGAGCACGCCCCGGGCGCGAAGACTTTTGATAGAGGGTGAAGTTTCCGGCATCCTGTCCGCCCCGTGATTGGTCCGGCGAGGAGGTTAGAGCCTTATCCGGTCATTTGGAACAGTGCCGCGAGTTCGTCCAGCTTTGGTATTACTCCGATAAGGCGCCGGCGATGGCGCCTTCGGCATGGCGGCGATGATCTTCGTCGAGCCCCGGATGCCGTTCCAGATAGTCAAGGATCAATCCCTGTTTGCCGGGATGCGCCAGATGGGC
>CAXMQC010000302.1:0-1960 GCA_964195285.1 Akkermansiaceae bacterium | reverse complement strand
GACCGACCATAACCTGCTCTGCCTGCCCGGGACCATGTTCGGGCCGGGCCAGGACAACTTTCTGCGCTTGGCCTTCGCCAATCTGGAAGCCGACAAGATGGACGAGGCGGCCAGGCGGTTGTCGGACAGCGCGGCGCTCTAGCCGCTGTCGTTTCTGGTCGACAAAATGTCGTATGCGGGGCGGCGGTTTGTGCACATTTTGCGATCAATGATATCGCGACATTAGGATAGGCTGGGGGGCGAATGCCAAAATCATACGACACCATCATCATCGGCGCCGGCATCATCGGCGCCGCCACCGCGCTGGCCATGGCGCGCCAGTGCCGCCGGCCGTTGGTCGTCGACAAGCTGCCGGCGTCCGGTTACGGCTCCACGGGCGGTTCCTGCGCCATCATCCGGCCCTATTATTCCACCGTCGACGGCTCGGCCATCGCCTATGAGAGCCATTTCTACTGGAAGGACTGGGAGAAATTCCTCGGCGCCGCTGACGAGCGCGGGCTGGCCCGCTATGTCGATTGCGGCTGCCTGGTGATGAAGACCGAACAGAACGATATGCTGCGCGCCGCCCTGTCGATCATGGCGGAAATCGGCGCGCCTTGCGACGATCTCGACCGCGCCGGCCTGCTGGCTAAAATGCCGATCATCGACACCAAATGCTTCGGCCCGCCCAAACGTCCGGAAGATGATGCATTTGGCGAGCCGACGGGCGGTGACATCCAGGGCGCCGTTTTCTTTCCCACCGGCGGTTACGTCACCGACCCGCAGCTCGCGACCCACAATCTGCAGCGCGCGGCCGAGGCGCTGGGCGCCGAATTCCGGTTCAATTGTGAGGTCGCGGAAATCCGGCGCGCCGGCGGCCGCGTCGCCGGCGTGACCCTGGCCGACGGCACGGCCATCGACACCGCCGTGGTGGTCAATATTGCGGGTCCGCATTCGGCGAAGGTCAACCAGATGGCCGGCGTGGAAGAGGGTATGCACATCAAGACCAGGGCGCTGCGCCACGAGGTTGCCCATGTACCCTCGCCAAAGGGCTTCGATTTCGAACGCGACGGCATGGTCTGTTCCGACAGCGATATCGCGACTTATTGCCGCCCGGAGTTGGGGAACTACGTGTTGATCGGTAGCGAGGATCCCGAATGCGACGAGCGAGAATGGGTCGATCCGGACGATTTCAACCGCGAGTTCAGCGAGCAATGGCGGGTCATGGTCATGCGCCTCGCTCAGCGTTATCCGGACCTTGGAATACCCAGCCAAACCAAGGGGGTGGTGGAACTTTACGATGTATCCGATGACTGGATTCCGATTTACGACAAGTCCGATCTGCCGGGCTTCTATATGGGCGTCGGTACCAGCGGCAACCAGTTCAAGAACGCGCAGATCGCCGGCGAGATGATGGCCGATCTGGTGGCGGCCTGCGAAGCCGGCCATGACCATGACCGCGACCCGGTGACGTTCCGCCTGAAACATATCGGCCGCGAGGTCAGCATCGGGTTCTATTCGCGCCTGCGCGAGGTCAACCCGGACAGCAGTTTCTCGGTATTGGGGTGAGGATGATGGGCGAATTCGAAGTCTGCATCTTACCGTCATTGCGAGGAGGCGAAGCCGACGCGGCAATCCAGTCTCTGGGCCGGCATTCTGGATTGCCGCGGCGCTACGCGCCTCGCAATGACGTGGAGGGACCGAAGCAAGACATTAAGGGAGCCGGAGGCCAATGAAAACCCATGTGCAGGTAGCCATCATCGGCGGTGGCGTCGTCGGCTGCAGCGTCCTTTATCACCTCACCAAACTCGGCTGGCGCGATGTCGTGCTGATCGAACGGTCGGAACTGACGGCGGGCTCCACCTGGCATGCGGCGGGCGGCTTCCACACGCTGAACGCCGACACCAACATGGCCGCGCTGCAGGGCTACACGATCAGGCTCTACAAGGAGCTGGAGGAGATTTCCGGCCAGTCCTGCGGG
>CAXMQC010000301.1:0-4549 GCA_964195285.1 Akkermansiaceae bacterium | reverse complement strand
GGCGCCATGGGCTAATACCAAGCGGCACTGATAATGACCCATTTTATGGCGCGCGGCGGCCCGCCGGGCAGGCGCTGTCCGCGGCGCGAACCGCACCTTGCGAGCGAACAAGGGAAACCGGTCAAATGAGTCATTATCAGCGCGACTTGGTATAACCCCTCGGTCAAAATCGAACCGATCAAAGCCATTCGCGACATGTTCGACACCGCTGGCAAGGACATTCAAGGGAGTATCCGTCGAAGTGAACCGACCCGAGGGCACCGGTAACCAATGATCCTTCACAAGACCGTTAGGCCGTTTGGATTCGAAGGCCTCGCGGATTAGTATAGACCCCGCGAATTAAGCTAAGTGGCAGAGGACGTTACATCCAAATGCTTAAACCGGCCTGCCCGACGAAACGCGCCTTAAACATGCTGTTTGCGGTGCTTTTGACAACCTTCCCTATCTGGCCGCTGGCTGTGGCGCACGGCGGCAGTTTCGCGGCCTGCATCCGGGAGTCGGTTGAACGGGATCATGCCGGCAGAACCGAGTTCCAGCACGGTTTGTTCAACTTGATCGTTGCCGGCAAACCCGAATTCAAGGCGCTTGCGGCTCTCAACAGGGATCTTCAACTCGCGCTCGCCGAATCACGCGCCACGAAATTCGCGTATCTTCTCAAGAACGATCCAGCGCGTATAGAAACCAAAAGCACTCTAACAGCATTCAGAAATTTCGATTGGACGGCACAGGACGAGGAGGCGTTGCAACGGGACAGCGAGACGTACCGCGCGCTGTCCAGGCGCACTACGGAATTGCGCGGACGCAGCGACGGTCATCCCGATTGGCCGAAAATGCGAGCATTCTTCGCAGAAGGGCTCGCCGCCAGTACGGCATACCGGGACCTGGCGGCAACGCTGGCGGAAAACGACCGGGCGGTCGCCGCCTTCATCGAGACCTGCCCGCTTCGTTAGGGTTCGCCTTACTTTCCCTTCGGCGGTTCGACCGGGCCGTCGGCGTCCTGCCAGGCCTTGAAGCCGCCCTCGAAATGGGCGACCGGGGCGAGGCCCATATCCTGGGCCGCCCTGGTCGCCAGCGCCGAGCGCCAGCTGGCCGCGCAATAGAACACGAAGGTCTTGTCCTCGGCGAAGAACGGCCTGTGGTAGGGGCTGGCCGGATCGATCCAGAATTCCAGCAGCCCCCTGGGCACATGGCGCGCCCCGGGAATGCGCCCGGTTTCGGCCAACTCACGCACGTCGCGCACGTCGACGAACTGCACATCCGAGCGCCCCTGCATCGCTTGCGCCTCCGCGACCGAGAGCGTGCGGATTTCGCTGGCCGCCTCGGCGACGAGGTCTTCGACTGAGCGGGTTATGGTCTGGGGCATGTGCTGTCCTCTCTGCGTGGCACGCGATGCAATATAGCGCCCCGCCGCACCCTGTCGAGCCGCCCTAGAGCCTTTAACGGTCATACGGACCCGTTAAAGGCTCTACCCCGCCACGCCGCGCGCCAGGCGCGGATAGTATGCCGCGAGGGTCAGGCCGCGGATGGTGTTGAGCAGGATGAGGGCCAGCCACAGGCCGTGATTGTCCCACAGCTGTGGCAGGCTCCAGACCAAGGCGACATAAAGGATCGTGGTGAAGATCGCGGCGTTGCGCAATTCGTGGCTGCGGGTGGCGCCCAGGAAGATGCCGTCATAAAGGTAGCACCAGATGCTTACGATCGGCATCGCCACCGCCCAGGGCAGGTATTCGCGGGCGATGGCGCGGACCGCCGCGATACCCGTCAGCAGATCGATCAACAGTCCGCCCATGATCGCGTAGAGCGCCGCGTTGGCCAGCGCGATGATACCGCCCCAGATCATGGTGGCGCGCACGGCGCCGTTCAGGTCCGCGCGTTTGCCCCGGCCCACCGCGCCGCCGACCAGTGCCTCGGCGGCGTGCGCAAAGCCGTCCAGCCCATAGGCCGAGATCGAAGCCAGAATCAATAGCACCGCGTTGGCGGCCAGGGTCAGGTCGCCGAACTGCGCGCTGCGGTCGGTGAACAACGCGAAGGAGAAGGTCAGCAACAGCGTGCGGATGAAGATGTCGCGGTTGACCGCCAACATGCGGCGGAACCGCGCGCCGTCGAAAATCCGCGCCCCGGCGGCGCCGGCCGGCAGCATGCCCAGACGCTTGGCCGCCAGCACGAGGCCCAGCGCCAGCCCGGCATATTCGGCGATCAGGGTGGCCGCCGCCACGCCCTCGACGCCCCAGCCCAGCCCGATCACAAAGACCAGGTCGAGCAGGATGTTCAACCCGTTCATGAAGATCTGCAGCACCAACGGCCAGCGCGCGTTCTGCAGCCCCAGGAACCAGCCCAGCAGTACATAATTGGCCAGTGCCGCCGGCGCGCCCCAGCTGCGGATGGCGTAATAGGCCCCGGCTTCCGCCTCCACCTCGGCGCTGGCATGCAACAGCCGGAAGGCCAGCGCGCCGACGGGCGCCTGGATCAGCAGGATCAACCCGCCGAAGCCCGCCGCCAGCAAAAGCGCGCGGGCCAGCATGGCGCGAATTTCCGCGGGATCGTCCGCGCCCCAGGCCTGCGCCGTCGGGCCGGTCGTGCCCATGCGCAAAAATCCGAATCCCCAATAGACGAAATTGAAGATCAGCGCGCCGATCGCCACCCCGCCGATATAGCGCGGGTCCGGCAGATGCCCGACCACCGCGGTATCCACCGCGCCGAGCAGCGGCACCGTGATATTCGACAGGATGATCGGCCCCGCGAGCGCCCAGACCCGGCGGTTCCAGGATGGACTGGCGTCAGTCACCTGGGCATTTGCCGACAAGACGCCAGGCCCCCCGGACGCCAAACAGGCGCCCGCAGACCAATTTCACCCGCATCGTCGATTGCCAGCATCCGTCGCGACCTTTTCCAGCGCTTCATGAACAGCGGCGCATCCTGCTGATTCGGTGCGCCAAACGCAAGCAAGCCGGGCAAAAAAACCAGCCGCCGCATTGACATAGAGGGGGTAACGGCCTATCCCTGCGCGGCTTTTTCCTGTTGGCGAGTTGAAGAGCGAAATAACGATGAATAAGGATGGGAAACCCCCGAGGCGCCCGCAGACCAATGCGGTGCGCGGCGGCCTCGCGCGAAGCCAATTCCACGAGACGTCCGAGGCAATCTACATGAACTCGGGCTATGTCTACGAGTCGGCCGAGGAGGCGGAGGCCGCCTTCAAGGGCGATGTGGAGCGCTTTGTCTATTCGCGTTACGCCAATCCGACCGTCTCGATGTTCGAGGAAAGGCTGCGACTGGTCGAGGGCGCGGAGGCCTGCATGGCGACGGCCAGCGGCATGTCGGCGGTGTTCGCCTCGCTGATGGCCTTGCTCAAGGCGGGGGACCGCATCGTCGCCTCGCGCGCGCTGTTCGGGTCGTGCCATTATATCGTCAACGACATCCTGCCGCGGTTCGGCATGGAACGCGTCTTCGTCGACGGCGCCGACGCGGACCAGTGGGCGGCGGCCCTGTCCAAGCCGACGCAGGCGGTATTCCTGGAAACGCCGTCGAACCCGACGCTGGAAGTCATCGACCTGGAACTGGTATGCAATCTGTCCCACGAGGCCGGCGCACAAGTGGTGATCGACAATGTGTTCGCGACGCCGCTGCTGCAAAAGCCGATGAGGTACGGCGCCGATATCGTGGTGTATTCCGCGACCAAGCATATCGACGGCCAGGGCCGCACGCTGGGCGGCGCGGTACTGGGCAGCGATGACTTCATCGGCGGCGAGTTGAAGACCTTCCTGCGCCACACCGGGCCGTCCTTGAGTCCGTTCAATGCCTGGGTTCTGCTGAAGGGGCTGGAGACGCTGGATTTGCGGGTCGATCGGCAATGCGACAATGCGCTGGCCATCGCACAGTTTCTGGAAGGCCATAACAGCATCAGGCGTGTCCTCTACCCGCATCTGGACAGTCATCCGCAAGCCGATCTCGCCCGCCGCCAGATGAGCAAGGGCGGCAGCCTGGTCTCCTTCGAGTTGGCCGGCGGCAAGGAGGCTGCCTTCCGCCTGCTGAACGAACTGGAGGTGATCGACATCTCCAACAATCTGGGCGATTCGAAAAGCCTGATTACCCATCCGGCGACCACCACGCACCAGCGACTGCCGGCGGAAGAACGCGAACACCTCGGCATCACCGACGGGCTGCTGCGCTTGTCGGTCGGGCTGGAGGATGTGGAAGACCTGAAGGCAGACCTCGCCCACGCGCTGGGTAGCTGACCCCTAGAGCCTTTAACGGATTACCGGTCGAGAAACCTTGGCCGCGATGACACCGTGATTGCGGCCCCCAATAACTATATATCGTGGGTGAATGGTAGAATAACACGAGATAATGTGTTTCTGCCATTGCATCACCGTTCCACTGGCGCTAAACTCCCGGCGACGTGAAGACCGAATTCTGGGGAAGCTCGGTTGAATGGAACGATGCTTATCGGGAGGATGATGAATGAATTTCCTGCGCAGATACGCTAGACTTGTCGCATTGCCGCTGGCTGTCCTGATGATGGCCGTAACCATGCAGCTGGGCGTTGCGCGGG
>CAXMQC010000300.1:0-6553 GCA_964195285.1 Akkermansiaceae bacterium | reverse complement strand
GGTGTCAGCGCTTCGCCGAAAGCAACCGCCTTGGCCGCGATCACATGCATCAGCGGCCCACCTTGCAGACCCGGGAAAACGGCCGAATTGATTTTCTTGCCGAGGTCCTCGTCATTGGAAAGGATCATGCCGCCGCGCGGGCCACGGAGTGGCTTGTGTGTTGTCGTGGTGACGATATCGGCATGGGGCAGCGGGCTCGGATGAACGCCGGCCGCCACCAACCCGGCGAAATGCGCCATATCGACCATGAACAACGCTCCGACGGAATTGGCGATCTGGCGAAACCGTGGGAAATCGATGATCCGCGGATAAGCCGAGCCGCCGGCGATGATCAGTTTCGGCTTGTTCTCGCTGGCCAGCCTCTCGACCTCGTCATAATCGATCTGGGCAGTATCCTCGTGCACGCCATATTGCACCGCGTTGAACCATTTACCCGACAGCGCCGGCGGCGCACCATGGGTCAGATGTCCGCCGGCGGCCAGCGACAACCCCATGATCGTGTCGCCTGGCTTGACCAGCGCCATCATCACCGCTCCGTTGGCCTGGGCGCCGGAATGGGGTTGCACGTTGACGAATTTACAGTCGAACAGTTTTTTGGCCCGTTCGATCGCCAGCGATTCGGCCACGTCGACATACTCGCAGCCACCGTAGTAGCGCCGGCCGGGATAGCCCTCGGCATATTTGTTGGTCAGCACTGAACCGGCCGCCTGCATCACCGCGCGACTGACGATATTCTCCGACGCAATTAATTCGATCTGGTTTTGTTGGCGGTGCAACTCGTCCTTGATCGATACAAACAGGTCCGGATCACGGTCAGCCAGGTCCTCGCTGAAGAATCGGTCCAGATAGCTTCTGCCTGAGTTGGGTGGGTTGTCGTTCATTCTGGTCCTGTTGCCCTTGAAAGTTTGATTTTGCTCGCGACGGCGCCGGCCATCACGACATCTTGTCGACTCGCCGCTGATGGCGACCGCCCTCGAATTCAGTGTTTAGAAAGGCCAATACACAATCGCGCGCGGGCTCCCACCCGCTGGTCCGCGAACCCAAGACAAGCACGTTGGCATCGTTGTGCTGGCGCGCGAGGCGCGCGTCCGTCGCGTCGCAACAACGCGCCGCACGGATATGGCGATGCCGGTTGGCCGCGATCGAAATACCGATCCCCGTGCCGCAAACCAGAATGCCTCGCGATGCCCTGCCTTCCGCTATGGCTGTCGCCAATGCGTCGGCAAAATCAGGGTAGTCCACTGATTCCGGGCCCGTCGCGCCAAGATCCACAACGCCATAACCCAACTCGGCAAGCAATTTGCCTACTTCATCTTTAATTTCGAAACCAGCATGGTCCGAAGCAATTACAATCTCATCCAGTGCCATTGAAGCCCATTTAGCCTCTGATGTTGCCGTACCCTTCTTCAGGTGCTGACACAAGTCCCTGTAATTCGAACGGCTAGAGATACCATATGTCGCATTGGCATGCCAGCCGCCCCTGCCCCGCGATTTAACGGCCATGCCTCGTATTGTCAAAGCCTCTTCATGGATGAAATGCGGCTTTTTGGATCAAAAATCTCTCTGCAAATCCAGCTACCGCATCTAGAGAGTATCGCAGAATCATCATCAAGATATCGCGGATATATGGTTAATATTCACAGGAATCACCATGTAGAGAATTGATAATGTTAATAAATATAGTTAACGGTGAATACAGAATCATTTGACTCTTCTACTTAAAAACCGCAATATTCACGTAGACAATCTTGGATCGGAATGTAGGGAAATGACAGACACACCAAAGGAAAAGGGCTCGAAGGGGGAGATTCTTAAGATGACGGCGGGCGTCGTCGCCGCCTATGTCGGCAACAATTCTCTTCCCACGGGTGAAGTTTCAGACGTTATCAGCACCGTTTTCGGCTCACTTCACGGTTTGGGAAAGAGCGACCGGGAAGCCAAGCCGAAGCCGGCGGTGCCAGTGCGAAAGTCGGTAACGCGCGACCATATCATTTGCCTGGAAGATGGCAAAAAGCTGAAGATGCTGAAGCGCCATCTTCGCTCAACTTACAATCTGACTCCTGAAGAATACCGCGTACGCTGGGGCCTGCCGCCGGATTACCCAATGGTGGCGCCGGCCTATGCGAAGGAGCGTTCGGATTTCGCCAAGAAGATCGGCCTTGGCCGCAAGACGCCCGTCGCGCCACGACCGACAAAACTGTAATAATTCCGCGACAACATCCCATTTATTTAACAAAAGGCCGGTTCGGATAGACCGGCCTTTTTCGCGGTTCGAAAATTCTTTGCTGCACTGCGGCACAAAAATCGGATATACACCTGTGGAAACCAGATCTCCCGGGAGTCCCGACATGTCCGCACCTCAGCCCTCCACCACCATTCAATCCGCCACGCGCGCCAGTTTCGCATGGGACGACCCGCTGCTGCTTAACGATCAGCTCAGCGAAGAGGAGCGCATGGTGCGCGATACCGCGCGTGACTATGCCCAAGACAAGCTGATGCCGCGCATTCTCGAGGCCAATCGCAACGAGATTTTTGACCGTGATGTCCTGTCGGAGATGGGTGCGCTGGGCCTGCTCGGCAGCACACTGGAGGAAGAATACGGTTGCGCCGGCCTGAACCATGTCTGTTACGGTCTAGTGGCGCGCGAAGTGGAGCGTGTCGATTCCGGCTATCGATCGATGATGAGCGTCCAGTCCAGCCTGGTGATGCACCCGATCCACGCCTACGGCTCCGCGGAACAACGCCAGAAATACCTGCCGCGCCTCGCCACAGCCGAAATAATCGGCGCCTTCGGGCTGACCGAGCCCGACCATGGCTCCGACGCCGGCGGCATGCGCACGCGTGCCGTCGCAACCGACGGCGGCTACCGGCTGAACGGCGCCAAAATGTGGATCACCAACGCGCCGGTTGCCGATATCCTCATCGTCTGGGCCAAAACGGAAGACGACGTGATCCGCGGTTTTATCCTCGAGCGCGGTATGAAAGGTCTGACGACCCCAAAAATTGAGGGCAAGTTCTCGCTGCGCGCCTCGATTACCGGTGAGATCGCGATGGACAACGTCTTCGTGCCGGAAGAAAACCTGCTGCCCAAGGTCGAGGGGCTGAAGGGTCCGTTCGGCTGCCTCAACAAGGCGCGCTTCGGCATCGCCTGGGGCGCCATGGGCGCGGCGGAGTTCTGCTGGCATGCCGCGCGTGAATATACCCTTGAGCGCAAGCAGTTCGGGCGTCCGCTGGCCGCAACACAGTTGGTGCAGAAAAAACTGGCCGACATGCAAACAGAGATTACGCTGGGTCTGCAATCGGCCCTGCGGCTGGGCCGCCTGATGGATGAAGGAAGTGTAACGCCCGAAATGATATCACTAATGAAGCGCAACAACTGCGGCAAGGCGCTGGATATCGCCCGGGTCTCGCGCGACATGCATGGCGGCAACGGCGTTTCGGACGAGTATCACGTCATCCGCCATCTCATGAATCTGGAAGCCGTTAACACCTACGAGGGCACCCACGACATTCACGCCCTGATCCTCGGCCGGGCACAAACAGGCATCCAGGCTTTTACGGGGTAAAAGAGATCGATCACCCTTATTCTGGTGGCGACAAGCTGAGACAAAAGGCCGCTCCCCCTCGGGAACGGCCTTTTTCTATACCGATAACCGCCGGCTCAGAATGTCGCGCGAACCGGGAAATTCATGGCGGCGATCCAGAACCGCTCCAGCCTGCGCAGGAGCGCGTTGGCGACGTCAAGATCCTCTGGCGTGGTGATGTCGGTACCAAGCTTTTCTGCCTGGGCCGCGAACATATTGTCCAACAGCTCATGCAGCACAATGCCTTTTTCCGACAGGCGCACACGCACCGAACGCCGGTCATGGGTCGAGCGTTCCTGGATCAGGTAGCTGTTCTCGACCATTTTGCGGACGTTGTAGGAAACGTTCGAGCCGAGGTAGTAGCCCCGGTTCGTCAGCTCGCCGACGGTCAACTCGTCCTTGCCAATGTTATACAGGATCACCGCCTGGACGTTGTTCACGTCCTGGATGTCCTGCCGCTCAAGCTCCCCCTTCACTACTTCAAGAAACTGTCTATGAAGCCGTTCGATCAGGTGGATGGATTCCAGATACTGTTCTATCACCGCTGGCCCACAATCTTTCTGTTTATCCCAATATTCAAATGATTCGCGGCTGAAACAACTTGTCCCGAATCACATTCGCTCCACCCAATCTCGCCGATACTCCTTAAAATTCTTTTAATTGATCCAATTAATTACCGCGAATCATCCTGATGATTCCCGAAAAGTCCTTTTCCCCTTGGCCTGAATTGAGAAAAAGTCCGTACAAAGCCAACGCCGCGGCCCCCATCGGGGTCGCCGCTCCAGTACTCTGTGCCGCGGCCTGCGCCAGTTTCAGGTCTTTTTCCATCATCACGGCGGTGAAACCCGGATTGTAATCGTTGTTGGCCGGCGATGCCGGCACCGGCCCCGGCACCGGACAGTAGGTATTCAGCGACCAGCAGGACCCCGAGGATTGCGAACTGATATCGAAAAGCTTCTGATGGTCGAGCCCGAGCTTTTCGGCCAGCACCAACGCTTCGCAGACGCCGATCATGGTCACGCCCAGGATCATGTTGTTGCAAATCTTGGCGGCCTGGCCGTTGCCGGCGCCGCCGGCATGGATCACCGCCTTGCCCATTTTCTCGCAAATCGGCCTGGCGCGCTCGTAGGCCGTCTCGGTGCCGCCCACCATGAAGGTCAGTGTGCCGGCGGCGGCGCCCGCCGTCCCGCCGGAGACCGGTGCGTCGACCATCTCCACGCCCGCTTCCGCCGCCGCCGCATGCATGGCGCGCGCGGTGTCGACGTCGATCGTCGAACATTCGATGAAGAGCGCGCCCTTGTTCGCGTTGGCCAGCGCCCCGCCGTCCTGCATGACCGAGCGCACATGGGGGCCGGCCGGCAACATGGTGACGACGACCTCCATACCCTTCACCGCCTCCGCAATGCTGGCCGCCGCGCCGGCCCCGGCCGCCACCGCCGCATCAACGGACGCCTGGGCGAGATCGAAGACCCGCAATTCATGCCCGGCCTTGAGAAGATTCTCCGCCATCGGCCCGCCCATATTGCCAAGCCCGATAAATCCGATAGTCGCCATGCTCTTCTCCCTCGTGTTTAAAAATCAGTCCGGGAAAGTAAGGTCCCCGCCCGGCAGCGGCGCGAAATAGCCGTCGATATCATTGTCCGATACTGCTGCCAGCCCGGGCGGCGCCCATTGCGGGCTCATATCCTTGTCGACCAGCAACGCGCGCACGCCCTCGCGGAAATCGTGGCCGGGAACTACGCGTTGACTGAGCCGATATTCAAGCATCATGCAAGCCTCGAAATCCAGCGCCCCACCCTCGCGAATCTGCCGGAAGGCAATTTTCTGCGCGGTTGGCGACATGCGATCCATTTTGACTAGCGACTTTTCGGCCCATGCACCGCGTTCGCCATGCAAGCGGTCCATGATTTCCGCTACCGATCCGGCGGCAAAACAGCGGTCGATGACTTGTCGGATTTCGGCGATCGGCGCCGGCCCCGCGTCGCCATTCAACTCGGCAATCAGCGTCTCCGGCCAACGTCCGTCTGCCAGACCCGCCAGCAGCTCGCCATGCCTATCCAGCGGAATAAATCCCTCGGCCAGACCGGCATGCAGACAGTCGGCGGCCTTCAGCCGCGCGCCCGACAGCCCCAGATAGAGCCCGATCTCACCCGGCAGGCGCGGTAGGAAATATGTCCCGCCGACATCGGGGAACATGCCAATGCCGGTCTCCGGCATGGCAAAGAGGGTGCGCTCGGTGGCGAGGCGGTAGCGACCATGCACCGACACCCCGACCCCGCCGCCCATGACGATGCCGTCGATCAGCGCAATATAGGGTTTGGGATAGCGATGGATCATGCGGTTGAGGCGGTATTCGTCGCGGAAGAACCCCTTGATGAAGGCGTCGCTATCGGGCCGGATCAGCGCCAGCACGTCACCGCCGGCGCAGAACGCCTTATCGCCCGTGCCCCGAATCAATACGGCGGTGATATCCGGATCATTCGCCCATGCGCCCAGCCGCTCCGTCATCGCATGGATCATGTCCAGCGTCAGCGTGTTCAGCGCCTTCGGCCGGTTCAGCGTGATCAGACCCAGCGCGCCCTGCGCCTCGAACAAAATATCGGTTTTCCCGGTCATTGACGCAGCAGGCGTCGCGCGATGATCATGCGCATGATCTCATTGGTACCTTCCAGGATCTGGTGCACCCGCACGTCGCGGACATGGCGTTCCAGCGGGAAATCCTTCAAGTACCCGTAGCCGCCATGAAGCTGCAATGCCTCGTTGCAGACCTTGAAACCAACATCGGTCGCGTACCGCTTGGCCATCGCGCAATACATGGTAGCGTCTGCCTCGCCGGTATCCAGGGCGGCGGCCGCGCGATACATCATCAGCCGCGCCGCCTCCAATTCCGTCGCCATATCGGCGAGGCGGAACTGCAACGCCTGGAACTCGCTCAAGGGCTGCCCGAACTGCTTGCGCTCCTTGAGGTA
>CAXMQC010000299.1:0-4574 GCA_964195285.1 Akkermansiaceae bacterium | reverse complement strand
AAAGCCTGCCCAACTGAAGCAGGCCGGCGAATTGTTTCGCCGCCGCTGAGACTCAACCGGCCGGAGTATTTTACGGCCGGTTGGTTTATGCCAAGGAGCGTTGATAAAGACTCATTTGATGGGGCTTTATCAACGCTCCTTGGTATTACCGACTTCTAGCATCGATTGGCGAGACTTCATTATGGCGAGTAAAGTAACGTAATGAGCCGATACAGTGACAACCCGGCTATCCTCTATGGTTTCAACCAAACAATAGGCGACGATTGAACATGAAGACAATTTTGATGACGGGGGCGGCCGGCGGCGTCGGGACATTCCTCCGCAACGAGTTTCAGGGGCGCTATCGCTTGCGCTTGTCCGACATGACCGAGCTTGACGACTGCGCGGGCCATGAGGAGTTCGTCGCAGCCGACCTTGCCGACCTGGCGGCAACGCGAAAAGCCGTCGCCGGTGTCGACGGCATCATTCATATGGGCGGCTATTCGGTCGAGAGCGATTGGGACACGATTCTCAACGCCAACATCATCGGCGCCTACAATCTGTTCGAGGCCGCCAGGATGGAGGGCGTCAAGCGCATCGTATTCGCCAGCAGCAATCACGCCATGGGGTTTTACGGCCGCGATGAAACCATCGACCATAGCCATTTCCCGCGGCCCGACAGCCGCTACGGTCTCAGCAAGGCGTTCGGCGAAGCGCTGGGCAGCCTGTATGCCGACAAATACGGCGCCGAAGTCATGTCGGTTCGCATCGGCAACGTCGCCGCGCAACCCGGTGACGTGCGTCTGCTGAGTATCTGGATCAGCCCCCGGGACCTGGCTCAGCTCATATCCATCGGATTGGAGCATCCCGACATCCGGTTCGATGTGGTTTACGGCATGTCGGACAACGAGCGCGCCTGGTGGGACAATTCCAACGCGAAACGCCTGGGCTACGCCCCTCGGGATCGTGGCGAGGATTACGCCGCCGAGGTCTTCTCGCAGCATTCCGCCGACACCGGCGATCCGCTGGCGGACGCGATGCAGGGCGGTGGGTTCGTTTCCGCCGAAGTCGGCGGCGATCCGACAAAGCCGGACAGCGACTGATGTTTAAGGCCCGCCGATCGGGCCCATTCCGTTTCGATTAAACGAAAAGGTCTTGAAGCAATGACTGGTCAACAGAAGGGGGTGAGCGGCTCGCCCGAGGTAACGGAAATGCTGGTCATTCCGGTTGCCGGCCATGACAGCATGCTGCTCAATTTGAGCGGCGCCCATGGCCCCTACTTCACCCGCAACATCGTGGTTTTGAAGGACAATGCCGGAAACACCGGTATCGGCGAGGTTCCGGGAGGCGAGAAGATTTGCCAGACCTTGAAAGACTCAATTCCGCTGGTCGTCGGCCAGCCGGTGGGGACCTTCAACCGTATCCTGGACAGCCTATGGAAACAGTTTGAAAACCGGGACGCGGGCGGGCGCGGCGTGCAGACCTTCGACCTGCGGATCACCATTCACGCGGTAACCGCGGTGGAGGCAGCACTGCTGGACCTGCTTGGACAGTTCCTTGATCTGCCCGTTGCCGCACTTCTCGGAGACGGCCAGCAACGCAACGCGGTAAAGATGCTTGGTTATCTGTTCTTCATCGGAGACCGGGCGAAAACCAGCCTCTCTTACCGGTCCGAACCGGATGCCAAAGACGATTGGCTGCGCCTTCGTAACGAGGAAGCGCTGTCCCCTGACTCCGTGGTCCGTTTGGCCGAGGCGGCCGAGGCACGTTACGGCTTTGAGGATTTCAAACTCAAGGGCGGGGTGTTGTCCGGAGAACGGGAGATGGCCGCCGCTGCGGCGCTGGCGACGCGCTTTCCCGATGCCCGCATTTCCATCGACCCCAATGGCGCCTGGTCCCTCGATGAGGCGATTGCGCTGTGCAAGGGGCAGAGCCACGTACTGGCCTACGCCGAAGACCCCTGTGGCGCGGAAGATGGCTATTCCGGACGCGAAGTGATGGCGGAATTCCGCCGCGCAACCGGATTGCCAACGGCAACCAATATGGTTGCGACCGACTGGCGGCAGATGGGCCACGCCATCCTGTTGCAGTCGGTCGATATTCCCCTGGCGGATCCGCATTTCTGGACCCTACGGGGCGCCGTGCGGGTGGCACAAATGTGCAATGACTGGGGTTTGACCTGGGGATCGCACTCAAACAATCATTTTGATATATCGCTGGCGATGTTTACCCATGCCGCCGCCGCCGCGCCGGGCGACATTACGGCCATCGATACCCACTGGATTTGGCAGGACGGTCAACGCCTGACCCGTGACCCGTTGAAGATCGCCGACGGGGCGATAGCGGTTCCCGAGCGTCCCGGCCTAGGCGTCGAATTGGACATGGATCGCATCGAGGAAGCGCACGACCTATACAAAGCCAAGGCGTTGGGCGCGCGTGACGATGCCGCGGCCATGCAATTCCTGATTCCCGGATGGCAATTCGACAATAAGCGTCCCTGTTTGGTGCGCTAGCACATTGACCGCCGGACCTGAATTTCACAGACTAACGATGCAACGGAGCGATTTATCGATGAGTGTACCCGAAAAGAAATGCGGCCTGCTGTCGGCGGCAGCCTGATGATGTTCGCGCCGCCGAAGGATTTGGCTACCACGGTCTTCGCCCGCATCCCGGACAAGTTCCGGATCAAGGGCAAACCGTCACCCTGGGTCAAGGTCCAGCAGGGTGGCCGGGAAACCGACTGTTTTCTCGAGGGTCCCTCCTTCGACCTGGCGGGCAATCTCTATGTGGTCGACGTCGCCTATGGCCGCGTCTTCCGTATTTCGCCGGACGGCGGCGATATCGAGCTGGTCACCGACTATGACGGCGAGCCGAACGGCCTCAAGATCCACAAGGACGGGCGCATCTTCATCGCCGACTACAAGAACGGGATCATGCTGCTCGATCCCGACAATGGCGATGTGACCCCCTATCTGACCCGCAACAGGCTGGAGCCGTTCAAGGGGGTCAACGATCTGGTGTTCGCCAGCAACGGCGACCTGTTCTTTACCGACCAGGGGCTGACCGGCTGGCACGATCCTACGGGTTGCCTCTATCGCTATACTTCGGATGGCCGCCTCGATTGCCTGATCGATACGGTGCCCAGTCCGAACGGGCTGGTCCTGAACCTGGACGAAAATATCTGCTATCTGAATGTGACCCGCGCCCAGGCGGTCTGGCGCGTGCCGTTGCTGCCCGACGGCGGCACCTTCAAGGTCGGCACCTTCCTCCAGCTTTCCGGCGGCGGACATGGCGGGCCGGACGGGCTGGCCATCGACGAGGCCGGCAATCTGGTCGTGGCCCATGTCGGCATGGGATCGGTCTGGGTGTTTTCGCCGCTCGGCGAGCCACTCTTCCGCATTCGCTCCTGCGAGGGGCTGGCCACCACCAACATCGCCTATGGCGGACCCCAGCGCCGGACGCTTTACATCACCGAGTCCGAAAGCGGTTGCGTTTTACAATGCGAGCTGCCGACACCCGGGCGCCTTATGTATTCGCATATGTGACCAAGGTGGTATGCCTGGGCCGCGGGTGGCGTGCGATCCGGTCAGAGCGCGTGGTTCAAGGCAACGTCGTAGATATCAAAGTTCCGAAGACGCGCGTCGGCGGGAACGTTGGACTGGCGGTTCATTATCAGAGGCACACGTTGCTCGGTGACCCCGCCGTGAGACCGGAGCGGTTCCGTCAAACCAGAGAGATCATGGCGGTCGCGGCTTGTGCCGATGGCTTTCTGCTGTTCCGAAATGACAATGATGTCACCGACACGGTCCTCGGGTAGCTCAAAACGCGCGCAGCCCGTTTCCCGGTCAACCGCCATGATAATGCCGTCATATCCCGACAGCTTCTCGATCAAGGCTTGCCGGTCAACATCGTCGGGAAGATAAATCGTGGCATATGACCCCAGGGCGCCGTGGTGAACAACGTATGGATCGGTAATGGGTAGAATTACACGGGTCTTGCCGTCGCCCAACCACTCGTCCAGAAGCGTCTGCAGGTAAATCACGTCCGGCTGGCCATCAGCATCATGCTTGACGTTCATACCGTGATCCGCGGTGACCACGACCGTACAGCCCATGGCATCGAGTTTGGCAAGATAGCCATCCATCATCTGGTAGAAACTGTTTGCGACGTCAGTTCCCGGCGCGTGTTTGTGCTGGATATAATCGGTGGTCGAAAGATACATGAGATCCGGGCAATCCCGCTCCATGATTTTTACCCCGGCCGCGAAAATGAACTCCGACAGATCCGCAGAATAAACTTCCGGAACCGGCAACCCGACCAGGCCGAGAACGTCCTCGATACCGTGCTCTTGCACCGTGACTTCGTCTGCTTTTTCTGCCGAGAACGCGATCGCGGTGCCGTCTCCGAATGCCAACCCCTTACCAAGCAACCGGCGTAGTTTGTCCTTTGCCGTCACCACGCAGACTTTGGCGCCCTGTTGCTGAAAGGCCTTGAAAATCGTATCCGACCGCAACAGCTCCGGATCATTCATCATGATCTCGGAATCGGTCGCCCGGTCGTAAAAGAAGTTACCGCATATGCCATGAACCGCGGGC
>CAXMQC010000298.1:0-7868 GCA_964195285.1 Akkermansiaceae bacterium | reverse complement strand
TTAGGGGCAGGGAGAACAGTTCATGGCTCAGGCCTATCCGATTACGGACCATGTTTACGATGTCATTGTCGTCGGCGCCGGCGGCGCGGGCCTGCGCGCAACCTTCGGCATGGCGCAGAAGGGACTGAAAACAGCCTGCATTACCAAGGTTTTCCCTACCCGTAGCCATACTGTCGCCGCCCAGGGCGGCATTTCGGCGGCGCTGGGCAATATGGGCGAGGATGACTGGCGCTGGCACATGTACGATACCGTCAAGGGGTCGGACTGGCTGGGCGACCAGGACGCCATCGAATTTATGTGTCGCGAGGCGGCGGCCGCGGTTATCGAGCTGGAACATTATGGCGTGCCGTTCAGCCGCACCCAGGACGGCAAGATATACCAGCGCGCATTCGGCGGCATGACGACCCGTTTCGGCGAGGGTACGGCCCAGCGCACCTGCGCGGCGGCCGACCGCACCGGCCACGCGATCCTGCATACGCTTTATCAGCAATCGTTGCGCCACAATGCCGAGTTTTTCGTCGAGTATTTCGCCATCGACCTGATCATGGACGACGACGGCGCCTGTTGCGGCGTTATCGCCTGGAACCTGGAGGATGGCTCGATCCACCGGTTTCACGGCAAGACAACAGTGATGGCGACCGGCGGTTACGGGCGTGCCTATTTCTCCTGTACCTCGGCGCATACCTGCACCGGCGACGGTGGCGGCATGGCCTTGCGCGCCGGCCTGCCGATGCAGGACATGGAATTCGTGCAGTTCCATCCGACCGGTATTTACGGCGCCGGCTGTCTGATTACCGAGGGTTCGCGCGGCGAGGGCGGGTATCTAACCAATTCCGAGGGCGAACGCTTCATGGAGCGTTACGCTCCGTCAGCCAAGGATCTGGCCAGCCGCGACGTGGTCAGCCGCTCGATGACCATTGAAATCCGCGAAGGCCGGGGCGTCGGGCCAAAATCCGACCATATTAATTTGCATCTGGAACATCTGGATCCGAAGATTCTGGCCGAACGGCTGCCCGGGATTTCAGAGACCGCGCGAATTTTTGCCAGCATCGATGTAACCCGCGAGCCGATCCCTGTGATCCCGACCTGCCATTATAATATGGGCGGCATCCCGACCAACTATCATGGCGAGGTCGTGACCCTGAAGGACGGCGAACCCGATGCGGTGGTGCCGGGCCTGATGGCAATCGGCGAGGTGGCCTGCGTATCGGTCCATGGCGCCAACCGGCTGGGCTCCAACTCGCTGCTGGATCTCGTGGTGTTCGGCCGCGCCGCCGCCGACCGCTGCGCCGAGGTCATCGACCCCGACGGGCCAATTCGTCCATTGCCCCAGGATTCGGCGGGCCGCGCCCTGGACCGGCTCGATCGGCTACGCCATGCCGATGGCGAGACCTCCACCGCCGACCTGCGCGATGAGATGCAGCGCACAATGCAAGACAACTGCGCCGTCTTCCGCACCGGCGAGGTGCTGTCCGAGGGTGTCGACGCGATGCAGAAGGTCTGGTCCCGTCGACAGGATCTCAAGGTCACCGACCGCTCGATGGTGTGGAATTCCGACCTCGCCGAAACGCTGGAGCTGGACAATCTGTTGTTCCAGGCAAAGGTGACCATGGATTCGGCTCATAACCGGCAGGAATCGCGCGGCGCCCATGCCCGCGAGGATTTCCCCGACCGCGACGACGAAGAATGGATGAAACACACCGTCGCCTGGTGCGGTGAGAATGGCAAGACCAGCATCGACTACCGTCCGGTGCATATGTACACCCTGACCAACGACGTTCAGGCCTTCCCGCCCAAGGCGCGGGTCTATTGACGATGCAGGCGGGGGCATAGAAATATGGTCGAATTCAATCTGCCGAAAAACTCGCGGGTCGGCAATGGCAAGGCCTGGCCGGCGCCAGACGGCGCAACGCGCGTACGGACCTTCCGAATCTATCGCTGGTCGCCGGATGATGACGAGAATCCACGCCTGGACAGCTACCAGGTCGATCTCGACGGCATCGGTCCGATGGTTCTGGATGCGCTGATCAAGATCAAGAACGAGATCGATCCGACGTTGACCTTCCGGCGCTCTTGCCGGGAAGGCGTCTGCGGCTCCTGCGCCATGAATATCGACGGGACAAACACGCTGGCCTGCACCAAATATACCGATGACGTTAAGGGCGATGTGAAGGTCTACCCACTGCCGCATATGGAGGTGGTCAAGGATCTGGTGCCGGACCTGAATACGGCCTATGCGCAGCTCGCGTCGGTCGAGCCCTGGCTCAAGGCGGACACGCCGGCGCCCGAACGCGAACGCCTGCAGTCGCCTGAAGACCGCAAGAAGCTGGATGGGCTTTACGAGTGCATCCTGTGTTTTTCCTGCACCACGTCGTGCCCCAGCTATTGGTGGAACGGCGATCGTTATCTGGGCCCCGCCGTGTTGTTGCAGGCCTATCGATGGATCGCCGATTCGCGCGACGAGCAGGTGGGCGAGCGGCTGGACCAGCTTGAAGACCCCTTCCGGCTCTATCGCTGCCATACCATCATGAACTGCTCGAAGACCTGCCCCAAGGGCCTGAACCCGGCCCAGGCGATCGGCGAAATCAAAAAGCTGATGGTGCAACGCCAAGGGTGATTTAAACTTGGTCGGCTCCGCCGCTTCCGCGCGGACGGGAAAAGCCAAATTGTGGCGCCGGCCACAGGGAAGGGGTGCCGATGTATATTCCAAAACATTTTGCCGTTGAAGATCGCGAGGCGTTGAACGCGTTGGTCCGGGCCAACCCGTTCGGCCTGTTGGTGGGCGAACTGGCTGGGTCGCCTTACGCCACCCACTTGCCGTTCCTGCCGGATGGCGAACGGTTGCTGCTGCATTTCGCGCGCGGCAACCCGCATTGGCAAGCTCTCGATCGGCAAACCGAGATGCTTGCGGTGTTTTCGGGCCCGCATGGCTATGTCTCGCCGCGCTGGTACGAGGCCGCACAAGCCGTGCCGACATGGAATTATGCCGCCGTCCATATTTACGGTACGCCCCGCCTGCTCGAGGATGCGCGACGGATACGCGATCTGCTGGACCGGCTGGTTTGGGAATACGAGAAAGGCGCATGGTTGCTCGACGGGCTGGCCGACGATTTCGTTGACCGGATGAGCCGCGGCATCGTCGCCTTCGAGATGCCGATCGCGCGGATCGAGGGCAAATTCAAGCTCAGTCAGAACCGCCCCGTCGAGGACCGCCACCGCGTAATCGCCGAGTTCGAAAAACCGGGCGATGGCGAGAACCGGGAATTGGCGCGGCTGATGCGGGTGGCGCTGGAGGCCGATTGACCTTGCGCCGGCGCGTTGCGGGTACTAATTTCCCGCTCGCCTCTAGCCGCGAAAACCGGAATATCAGAATGAGCAGCAGACCGAGAAAACCCAGGGGCCAGCGGGCGTCACGTCCCCGGCCGGCGAGTCCGAAAGATCACACCGCCGGCGCGACGGCAAGCGGGTCGGGCGGGGCGCGCCGGAATGCGGATTTGCCGGTGATGCACAAGACCCGCATCAAGGAGACGCGCATCGTCGCGATTCTGTTCGCCGCCGTGCTTTTCGTTACCCAATCACTGTGGGGAACCGACGGGCTGTTGCCCCAGGCTTTGCGCTGGGCCGGTTATTTCCTGATCATCATATGCGTATTGGGCCGCACCTGGTCGGCGGCCTATATCGGCGGCCACAAGGCCCGCGTCATTATCGATGTCGGGCCCTATTCGACGACCCGCAACCCGCTCTATGTTTTCAGCTTCATCGGCGCGGTCGGTATCGGCTTCTGCACCGGCATGGTGACGCCTGCCCTGGTGATTGGCGCGATTTACGTCGTCTATTACCGGATGATCGTCGCCCGCGAGGAAGAACATCTGTCGGCGCGCCATGGCGAGATTTATCGCGACTATGTCGAGCGCGTACCGCGCTGGATTCCAGACAGCAGCCTGTGGCGGGAGGCTGACGAGCCGATGGGATATCCGCGCAATGTTTATCTGGCGGCGCGTGACGCCTCGGCCTTCTTCCTGTCCTGGCCATTGTTCGCCCTGATCGGCTGGCTGCAGAACCTGGAAATCCTGCCGGTCCTCTTGCGCCTGCCATAAACGACGCGGCGGCTGTGCTATGATCGCGCTGGTGATAGAGAGAGTGACAGACAAATGAATTTTCACGGCATGCTCGCCAAACGCGCGGCCGAGAACCGGCCGGTACGGGTCGGATTGATCGGCGGCGGCAAGTTCGGCTCGATGTTTCTGAACCAGGCACGCCGCGTCGATGGGTTCCATGTTCTCGGCATCGCCGACCTGGCGCCCGAACGCGCCCGTGAAAACCTGCGGCGCATCGGCTGGGAACCGGAACGCTACGCCGCCGCGTCTTTTGCCGATGCGCTGAAGACGGGGTCGACCCATGTCACCGACGACACCGCGGCGCTGCTCGCGGCCGACGGGCTGGATGTGGTGATCGACGCCACCGGCAGCCCCGCCGCCGGCATCCGCCATGTCGAGCTGGCTTGCCAATATCAGCGCCACATCGTGATGGTGAATGTCGAGGCCGACGCGCTGGCCGGGCCACTGCTGGCCAAGCGCGCCCGCGAGGCCGGCATCGTCTACTCGCTGGCCTATGGTGACCAGCCGGCCCTGATCGCCGAGCAGGTGGACTGGGCCCGAACCAGCGGCTTCGAGGTCGTGGCGGCCGGCAAGGGCACGAAATATCTGCCGGAATATCACGCCTCCACCGACACGACAGTCTGGGACTATTACGGCATCACGCCTGAGCGCGCGGCCGAGGGTGGCATGAACCCGAAGATGTTCAATTCCTTCCTCGACGGCACCAAGTCCGGCATCGAAATGGCGGCGGTGGCCAATGCTTGCGGTCTCGGCGTTCCAAGCGACGGATTGTCCTTTCCGCCGGTCGGCACCCATGAGCTGGCGAAGATTCTCCGCCCGAAGGCCGATGGCGGCGTACTGGAGCGCCGCGGCATGGTGGAGGTGATTTCCTGCCTCAACCGCGACGGCACGGAAGTCCAGAACGACCTGCGCTGGGGCGTATATGTGACCTTCGCCGCGCGGGACGATTACGCGGCGCGCTGCTTTGCGGAATATGGATTGATTACCGACGACACAGGCCTCTACACCGCGATGTACAAACCCTGGCATCTGATCGGGCTGGAACTCGGCATGTCGGTTGCCAGCGCGGCCCTGCGCGGTGAGCCAACGGGCGCCCCGAATGGCTGGCGCGGCGATGTTGTTTCGGTTGCCAAGCGCGACCTTGCCGCCGGCGAGATGCTGGACGGCGAGGGCGGCTCCACGGTCTGGGGCAAGCTGATGCCGGCCGCCGACAGCCTGGCGCTCGGCGGGTTGCCTCTCGGTCTCGCCCATGACGTGAAACTGAAAACCCCGATTGCGATGGGCCAGCCGGTACGCTGGCGGGATGTCGAAATCGACGAGACCGCCCACGCGGTGCGGATCCGGCGCGAGATGGAGGCTGTGTTCGCGCCGGCGGCGCAGGCGGCGGAATGAGCGATATCGCGGTTGTCACCGGCGGCGGCAGGGGGATCGGCGCGGCCACCGCCCGCATGCTGGCTGAACGCGGCTACGACGTTGCCATCTCCTACCTGTCGAACGCCGAGGCCGCGGCCGCCGTGGTGCGCGATATCGAGGCCGCCGGCCGTCGCGGGTTGGCGGTGCAATGCGACGCCGGCAGCGAACAAGCGACGGAACAACTGTTCGAGACGGTGGACAAGGGGCTCGGGACGTTGACGGCCCTTGTCAATAACGCTGGCATAACCGGCTTGGCTGGCAGGCTGGACAGCGCGCCAGCCGAAACGATCCGCGCCTGCATCGACGCCAATCTCTACGGGACGATCTGGGCCAGCCGCGCGGCGGTGCGGCGCATGTCGACCCGCTTCGGCGGCAAGGGCGGCGGCATCGTCAATATTTCGTCGATCGCCTCGCGGCTGGGCAGCCCGAACAACTATGTCTGGTATGCGGCGGCGAAGGGTGCGGTGGACGCGCTGACCATCGGGCTCGCCAAGGAAGTCGTTCAGGAAGGCATTCGCGTCAACGCGGTGGCGCCGGGCATTATCGATACCGACATCCACGCCATGTCCTCGGGCTTGCCCGACCGCCTGGAGAAGGAAGCTCACAATATTCCCCTGGGCCGCGCCGGAACCCCGGAAGAAATTGCCGAGGGAATTGTCTGGCTGTTGTCTGATGCCGCGTCCTACGTGACCGCGGAAATCATGAATATTTCTGGCGCCCGCTGACCGGGTGAGTGGGCGAGGATGGAAGGGCCCCTTTTCACATATCGGCAGCTGGTGTGCGACGGCGTGTTGCAGCCGGACCCGATTCAGGAGCTGGCGGCCGAAAAGCTGCAGTCGCTGTGCCGCGCGCTGACCCATTACCAGCCGGCCGGCGGCATATCGGGCTGGAAGGCGGTGCTCGGTTTGACCCGGCGCCGCGACGACCCGCCGCTGGGCCTCTATCTCTATGGACCGGTTGGGCGCGGCAAGTCGATGCTGATGGACCTGTTTTCCGCCGCCGCGCCGCTGACCGCCAAGCGCCGCGTCCATTTCCACCAGTTCATGATCGAGGTCCATGACGCCCTGCACCGGTGGCGCCAAACGCAAAAGAAATCGGGCGATCGCGAGGACCCGATCGAACTGGTGGCGGACGCCATCGCCGAAGAAATCCGGCTGCTCTGTTTCGACGAATTGGAGGTCCGCGACATCGCCGATGCGATGATCCTGGGCCGCCTGTTCGAAGCCCTGTTCGACCGCGGTGTGGTGATGGTCTGCACCACCAACACAGCGCCCGACGATTTGTACAAAGGCGGGCTGCAGCGCGAATTGTTCCTGCCGTTCATCGAAATTATCAAACAGAAACTCGATCTGCTCGAACTGTCGGCGCAAAAGGACTACCGGCAGGCGCGCCTGGAAGGCCGCGAAGTCTGGCACACACCGTTGGGCAACGGGGCGACGGCGGCGCTGGACGGCATCTTCGCCGACCTTACCGACGGGGTCGAAGCCGTTTCGGAGCAACTGATCGTCAAATCGCGCGCGGTAAGGGTGCCGGCCGCCATGCATGGCATCGCCCGGTTCCATTTCGACGACCTCTGCCGCGCCGCGCTGGGGACCGAGGATTACCTGACCATCGCCCGCCAGTACCGCATGGTGCTGATCGACGACATCCCGGTCATGAACGAGACCATGCGCAACGAGTCGCGCCGCTTCATCACCCTGATCGACGCGCTCTATGAAAACCGCACCCGCCTCGCCGCCAGCGCCGAGACCGCGCCCGAAGGCCTCGTTACCGGCGAAACCCATGCCCGGGAATACCAACGCACCGCCAGCCGCCTCGCCGAGATGCGCTCGTCGGACTGGGGCGGGCGGTCGGACGGCGACGCCGGCTAGGTATTTGCCTAAACAGGCGGCAAACCGCCGCATTTCCGCTTGCCCTACTTCCCGATTCGCGTTACCAAAACGAGAGACTTTTGCCGCAGTGCAGCATTATTTGCCGGGCACGCTTCCGGCGCCTGCGCCGTCGCGGTAATTTCAAATTTCGCTATACGGGAAAATCAATGGCACGCAGCAAGATCGGACTGGTGGGCGCCGGCAATATCGGTGGGACGCTCGCCCTCCTGGCCGGGCTCAAGGAGCTTGGCGACATCGTCCTCGTCGACATCATGGAAGGCATCCCCGAGGGCAAGGCGCTGGATATCGCCCAGGGCTCGACCGTCGAAGGCTACGACGCCGCCATCACGGGCAGCAGCGATTATGCCGCGCTGGACGGCGCGGACGTCATCATCGTCACCGCCGGCATCGCCCGCAAGCCGGGCATGAGTCGTGACGATCTGATCGGCATCAACACCAAGGTCAT
>CAXMQC010000297.1:0-3010 GCA_964195285.1 Akkermansiaceae bacterium | reverse complement strand
GGCCCCGACGCACCCGAGAATTTCGCCGAACTGTTCGACATGCTGGAAAGTCAGCCGGACCTGAAGGATCGGGTGGTGGCGGCGGTGCGCATCGGGGCGCGGCGTTGGAACGTGAAGCTGGACAACGACATGACGGTGCTGTTGCCCGAGGGCGGCATCGAGCAGGCCTGGGCAACGCTGGCGGCGGCGGTAGCGGAAAGCGAACTGCTGGAACGCAACGTTACCCGGATCGATTTGCGCATGGCCGACCGGGTGACAGTGCGCCGCGCCCCGGCGCCCAAGGGCGTCGGCGACAAGGGTGTTTGAAAAGTAATGGCGAGACAGGGAAAGAACGGGAGAACAAGGTGGCGAGACGCGATCTGATAGCAGCGCTCGATATAGGATCCAGCAAGATCTGCTGTTTCATCGGCAGACTGGATGGCGACGAGCGCGTCCAGGTCACCGGCATAGGCCACCAGGCCAGCCGGGGGATCAAGGCGGGCGCTATCGTCGACATGGATGCGGCCGAGGAATCGATCATGGCGGCGGTTCATACCGCCGAGCGCATGGCCGGCGAGACCGTGCGCGACGTTGTCGTGGGGATGGCTGGTGGTCAGCCCACCAGCAGGCTGGTGGATATGCAGGTCGGCGTCAATGGCGGGCCGGTGCGCGACACCGACTTGCGGCGGCTGCTGTACAGCGGCATGCCCGACCCCGAGGCCGATCGCACATTGCTGCACGCCATTCCGGTCGGTTACAGCATCGACGGATCGAACGGCATCCGCGATCCGCGCGGCATGCATGGCCAGACCCTGGCGGTCCATGTCCACCAGGTAACGGCGGTGGCCAGCGCGGTGCGCAACGTCACGACCTGCGTCGCGCGCTGCCATCTGAACGTCCGTGAGGTCGTCGCCAATCCCTATGCCGCGGGCCTGGCCGCGCTGGTCAGCGACGAGGCCGAGCTGGGGGTCACCGTCATCGACATGGGCGGCGGCGCCACCTCGATCGCGGTCTTCGTCGAGGGATCGCCGGTTTTTACCGACAGCGTTGCGATCGGCGGCATCCATGTGACCAACGACATCGCGCGCGGGCTGGCGACACCGCTGGCCCATGCGGAACGGCTGAAAACCCTCCATGGCAGCGTCCTCACCTCACCCAGCGACGACCGGGAAACCGTGATCGCGCCACCGATCGGCGAGGACGAGGGTAGCGAACCAAACCATGTACCGAAGTCCTTCCTGATCAGCATCGTCGCGCCGCGGATCGAGGAAACGCTGGAATTGGCGCGCGCCAGGCTGGAGTCGGGCGGCGCCGCGCAGGTCGCCGGGCGCCGTGTGGTGCTGGTTGGCGGGGCCAGTCAGCTTCCCGGCATCCCCGAACTGGCGGCACGCGTTTTGAATAAACAGGTGCGCATCGGCCGCCCGGCCCATGTCGGCGGGCTGGCGGCGGCAACCGACGGCCCGGCCTTCGCGGCCTGCGCCGGGTTGATGCGCTACTCGGAAGATGAAACCGGCGACCTGCGCGCCCATGCGGCGGCGCATCCGCCAGCCGGCGAGGGCCTGCTCGCCCGTCTCGGCCCGCTGGCCCGCGTCGGAGGATGGCTACGTGAAAATCTTTAAGGCGACTTCAGAATATTCGGCGCAGTCCGCGCCGATCAGTAACGAGAATTCCGCAAGGAACGAAAAATCGACCCGCGTCGGCACGTGCCGGCGCACCCCGGCACACCGATCGTAGGAGGCAACCATGACGATCAACTTGATGACCCCAAGTCAGCAAACCGACTTTAAACCGCGAATTACTGTTATCGGCGTAGGCGGCGCCGGCGGAAATGCCGTCAATAATATGATCCACGCCAACCTGGAAGGCGTTGACTTCCTGGTCTGCAATACCGATGCGCAAGCCATGTCGCAGACCATGTGCGAGCGCACATTGCAGTTGGGCGCGGACCTCACCCAGGGGCTCGGCGCGGGCTCGAAACCCGATGTCGGCCGAGCCGCGGCCGAGGAATCACTTAATGAACTGATGGAGACGTTGGCCGGTAATCATATGGTCTTCGTTACCGCCGGCATGGGTGGCGGCACCGGTACCGGCGCGGCGCCCGTCATCGCGCGGGCCTGCCGCGACCAGGGCATGCTGACTGTCGGCGTGGTCACCAAACCGTTCCTGTTCGAAGGTCGCCAGCCCATGAAACTGGCCGAGGCCGGCATCGCCGAGCTGCAAGAGCATGTCGATACCCTGATCGTGATCCCGAACCAGAATCTGTTCCGGGTGGCGAACGAGAAGACCACCTTTGCCGACGCCTTCAGAATGGCAGACGATGTACTCTATGCCGGGGTGCGCAGCGTCACCGACCTGATGGTCGTGCCCGGCATGATCAATCTCGACTTCGCCGACGTCCGCTCGGTTATCGGCGAGATGGGCAAGGCGAAAATGGGCACCGGTCAGGCCGATGGAGACCGGCGCGCCATCGAAGCCGCCGAGGCCGCGATCAACAATCCGCTGTTGGAGGATCTGTCGATGAAATCCGCCGTCGGACTGTTGATCAACATTACCGGCAGCGAGTCGACCATGACCCTGATGGAGGTCGACGAGGCGGTAAACCGGATTCTCGAGGAGGTCGACTCCGAGACCGACATGATCTTCGGTTCCACCTTTGACGAGAGCCTGGGCGACAAAATCCGCATTTCGGTGGTTGCGACCGGTATCGAGGTGAGCGAAATGAATCAGCTGCGCCCCGCGTCCGTCCCGCGGCCGGTCGCTTACCCCGTGACCGCGCCCGAACCCGGAGAAGCACCCATCGCGGTGGAACCGGCAATGGCCGAGACGGTGGAAACGCCGACGCCCGAGCCGGCAATCCCGGAGCCGGCCATCGCGGACGTCGCCGAAGCCACGGCCGCATCGCCGGACGCGGATATGCTGAACTTGATGGAAGCACCGGCGGCCCCGGAAGAGACCGTACCGCGAATGCCCGCGCTTTCGTCTGAGGACAGCTTTATCCCGGCGGCGCCGGTCTATCCCGAGCAACTGGGTC
>CAXMQC010000296.1:0-1710 GCA_964195285.1 Akkermansiaceae bacterium | reverse complement strand
GGCGACGGCGAAGATATCCACGCGGCAATCTGGATCACCGACCTGCGCGATTCGACATCGCTCGCCGCGTCGCTTTCGCGCGAGGATTATTTGTCCCTGCTCAACCGCTATTTCGACAGCGTTGCGGGGGCCGTGCTCGACCATGGCGGCGAGGTGCTGAAATTCATCGGCGATTCGGTGCTGGCGATTTTCGCCATCGATGATTCGGACCAGAAGGAGCCGGACGCCTGCGCGCGTGCAATGGCGGCGGCGGACGAGGCGTCGCGGCAAATCGAAGCATTCAACAAGGAACGCGCGGCGGACGGCGCCGCATTGCTGGAATTCGGCATCGGCCTGCATCGCGGCGATTTGACCTTTGGCAATATCGGCACGAGCAAGCGGCTCGATTTCACGGTTATCGGGTCGGCCGTCAACGAGGCGTCGCGCATCGAAAGCCTTTCAAAGACGCTGAACCGGCAAATACTGATTTCCGCCGCGTTCCGCGCCAGCGTACCGGACCCCATGATTTCCCTTGGCCACCACGCCCTGCGCGGCGTAACTGGCGAGCGCGAGATATTCGGATTGCCAGCGGCATAACGCAAGCTCGTTGGTCAGGATTCAATCGACCCTGTTCCTGTGTGCCGGACGCAGATGGATCATGCCGCTCGCGACCATGGGGCCGGCGAGATAAATCGAGCCGATTGGTCAATCGGGCCGGCCCGTTCTGAGTTGCAATTCCGTGCTGGTCTCGGCAATCGGTGTGAAGACGGCTGCCGGTTCCGAGAATCCGCGCACCGTGATGCGGCCGATCTCGCGCAGGGGTATACCGGGGAGAAGTTCGACCGTGGCCGCGTCGATCAGGAGCTGGGTGCCGTGCTCCTTGTTGAGTGCCTCGAGGCGGGCCGAGAGATTGACGGTATCGCCGTAAAGCGAATAGGACTGCCGTCCGCCGCCGCCGACGCTGCCGGCGATTACAGGTCCGGTTGAGATGCCGGCGCGGATTGCCAGGCGCTCGCCATTGAAGGTCTGGTTTGCCGCCAGGTCGACGATATCGAGGGCGGCGCACACCGCCTTGGCGGCGTGCTCCGGGTCTTCTGCCGGCAGGTTGAAGGTCGCCATGATGGCATCGCCGATGAACTGGGTCACGACGCCGTCGTAGCGGGTTATGGTCGCGGTGGCCTGGTCAAAAAAGGCATTCAGCACGCCCACCACTCTTCGTGGTCCGCTCGCCTCGGTCATCTTGGTGAAGTCGGCGACGTCGATGAACAGCACAGTCGCCGTACCCTCGACCGGCTCCAGCAGGCCGCGGTCGCTGATCAACGCTTCGGCTATGACTTTGGGGACGTAGCGGCCGAAAATGTCGGTGAGCGTGCGCCGCTCCTCGTCCAGCTCCAGCTGCCGGCGCACCGTGTGGCGCGCCCGCCACATGACGGCGGCGATCAGCACCGCGGCCAGAAGGTAGGCGAAGGACTCCTGGAATCGGCTGCCGGCGCCGATGAAGTTGGGGCTAAGAAAGACCGACAGAAACTCCTCCGTGGTCGGCGTGGTGCCGATGTCGGCCCAACTGAGGCGCACCGGCATGTCGCGGATTGCCCAGGCGAAGGCGCCGAGCCAACCGGCCACCACCATGATCCCCGACCAGAGGACCAGGCCCGGCGAGAAACTGAAGGCGGCAACGCCCAGGATCAGGAAATAGAACGGAAAGATGGTGCTGCGGAACAACATAGCCTG
>CAXMQC010000295.1:0-4421 GCA_964195285.1 Akkermansiaceae bacterium | reverse complement strand
ATCCTGATCAACAATGCCGGCGTGGCGGGAAGGAGCCTGGTTACCGAGATGCCAGTCGCGGACTGGGATGCGGTGATCGGGGTCAATCTGCGCGCCACTTTCCTGGTCGCTCGAGAAGGCGCGCGGCGCATGGTCGAGCGCGAGGCCGGTGGTTCGATCGTCAATATCGCCTCGATCCTGGGTTCGTTCGGCGCCGGTGGTCTGGCTGCCTATTGCGCCTCCAAGGGTGGCGTCATCCAGTTGACCCGCAGCATGGCCTTGGAGCTTGCGCGCCATGGCGTCAGGGTCAATGCCATCGCGCCAGGTTATTTCGTTAGCGAAATGACCGAGGGCTACCTTGCGACAGAGGACGGCCAGCGCATGATCGAGCGCATCCCGATGCGCCGGGTCGGCGACCCCAGCGAACTCGACGCCGCGCTACTGATGCTGGCCGGTCCCGGCGGTTCCTTCGTCACCGGCAGCGTCGTGACCATCGATGGCGGCCAAACCCAGGCCATCAAGTAAAAGGGCGGCGCATGGATTTCAAACTTTCGCCCGATACCGAAGACTACCGCGAACGCGTCCGCGCCTTCGTCGATGCCGAGATCATCCCGCTGGAGTCCAACCGCGCCAATTACGACGCCCACGGCAATATCGCCGAGCGTCCGCTGGCGGCGGTGCGCGCCAAGGCCAGGGCAGCCGGGTTGTGGGCGCCGCAGATGCCTCGCGAGCGTGGCGGTCTGGGCCTCGACATGGTCGGCCGTGCGGTATTCTACGAAGAGGCCAACCGCTCGATCTTCGGGCCGGTCTGCTTCAACTGCGCCGCGCCCGACGACGGCAACATGACGGTGCTGGAAAAAATCGCCACCGACGCCCAGAAGGAGAAGTTCCTGCAACCGATCGTGGACGGCAAAGTGCGCTCCGCCTTCGTCATGACCGAGCCCCATCCCGGCGCCGGTTCCGACCCCACCATGATGCTGACGACGGCGGAGAAGAAGGGCGACACATGGGTGGTGCGGGGCCGCAAATGGTTCAGCACCGGGGCCGACGGGGCGGCGGTCTATATCGTGGTCGCCAAGACTTCCGACGATCCGCGGAAAGGGCTGACCGCCTTCCTGTTCCACGGCGACCAGCCGGGCTGGCGGATCACCCGCCGCATCCCGATCATGGGGCCGGAAGAACATGGTGGCCATTGCGAGCTGGAATTCGACGGGCTGGAAATCGCGGATGAGAACCGCTTGATGGCGGTCGGCGACGGGTTGAAGGTGACCCAGATCAGGCTCGGCACGGCCCGGTTGACCCATTGCATGCGCTGGCTGGGGCTGGCCAAGCGGGCGATGGAGATCGCGCAGACTTACGTCGCCGAGCGCGAGGGTTTCGGCATCAAGCTGGCCGAGCGCGAGAGCGTGCAGCTGCTGCTCGGCGAGGCGGCCAAGGAGATTCATATCGGCCGGCTGCTGGTGATGAACGCCGCCTGGAAGCTGGACCAGGGCGATTTCGCCCGCAAGGAGGTCTCGATCGCCAAGGTCCATGTCGCCGACACGCTGCACAAGGCGGTCGATACGGCGATCCAGCTCTGCGGCGCGCGGGGCTATTCACAAGACACCGTGCTCGAATGGATGTACCGTTACGCCCGCCAGGCGCGGCTGGTCGACGGCGCGTCCGAGGTCCACAAGATGGTGCTGGCCCGCTTCTACCTGAAGGAAGGAAGCGACTTCTGGTCCTGGGGCGCCTGATGGACGACCGGCGCGCGGCGCTGGCCGACTGGCTCCGCGACGCCGCCGGCGCCGGCAGCCTCGAAATCCTCGCCATGGACAAGCTCAGCGGCGGCGCGATCCAGGAGAACTGGGGCCTGGCCGTCGCCCTCGACGGCGCGGCGCGGAACTGGGTCCTGCGCACCGACGCGCCGTCCGGCGTTTCCACCAGCCATGGGCGGGTTGCGGAGTTCGCCCTGCTGAAGGCGGCGCACGAGGCCGGGGTGACGGTGCCCGAACCGTTGTTTCTCAATGCCGACCCGGCGCTTCTCGGCAAACCCTTCTATGTGATGGCGCGCGTTGCCGGACGCGCCGAGGGCCATGTCCTGACCCGCGATCCCGCGTTGCAGGGCGCTGGTGGCAACCGGCTGGCGCAACGGCTGGGGGCCGAGATGGCGCGCCTTCATTCGATCCGCCCGCCACGCGACGATCTGGCTTTCCTGCCGCTGCCCGCCGCGCCGCCGGCGCTGCATCGTATCGCGACCTATCGCGCCTATCTCGACGACATGCCGGACCCGAACCCGGCGCTGGAATATGCCTTGCGCTGGCTCGAATTGCAGGCACCCGCCACGCCGGAGCCGGTGCTGTGCCACAGCGATTTCCGCACCGGCAACTGCATGGTCGACGGTGGCGAGTTGACCGGCATCCTGGATTGGGAATTCGCCTGCTGGAGCGACCCGATGGAGGATGTCGCCTGGTTCTGCGCCCGTTGCTGGCGGTTCGGCGCCTGGGACCGCGAGGCCGGCGGCATCGGCGACCGCGAGGCCTTCTATCGCGGCTATGAGGCGGAATCGGGCCGCGCCGTCGACCGCGCGATCGTTCCCTACTGGGAGGTGATGGCGGCGGTGCGTTGGGCGGTGATCGCGCTGCAGCAGGGCGAGCGGCATCTGTCGGGCGGTGAGGAGTCGCTGGAACTGGCGCTGACCGGCCTGCGCGCGTCGGAAATGGAACTGGACGCCTTGATGGGCATCGCGCGGATCGAAGGGGAGGGGTGATGAGACAACGTCCCGACGCGGCGGAACTGGAACGGCTGGCCGAGGCCATCCTGCGCGATAACCCCTTGGCCGACGACCCGAAGGCGCGCAGTTACAACCAGCGCATGGCCGTCAAGGCGCTGTCCATCGCCGCCTATGACCGCGATCTTGGCGCCGCCGGCCTGGTGGAAGAACTCGAACTGTTGACTGCGCTCTATGGCGAGGAAATCACCGAGACGGGCGGTTCCGATGACGCGGCGCGGATCGCTGTGCTGAACCGTCGTTTAGCGGCTGAAATTCGTACCGGCATGTACGACGAGCCGCCGCGGTCGCTGATTGCCCTGCTCATGGCGCAGGTTCGCGCCCGTCTGGCCCGGAGCAATCCGAAATATTTGAAAGCCACCCTGGCTGGCTAGAGCCTTTAACGGTTATACGGAACCGCTCTGACGCGGCGATTTCGGTCCGGGGACAGGAGCGATCCGCAGAGCGTAGCCAGGCTACGGTCAAGGGCCGCGACGCAGCCCCGGGCCGAAAGCGCCGCGTCCCGTGCGCTTGCTCTCCGGTGGCCATCCGCGGCGTTATCCCGCTTGCCCGATGCGCAAGCATCGCGCGGCGCGTGATGCCTGACGGGCTGACCGCCGGAGGGCAACAGAGCGGGTCCGTATAACCGTTAAAGGCTCTAACCGGGCGCGGTTACTTGGCCAGCCCGGCTTCCTTGTAAAAACGCTCTGCGCCGGGATGCAAGGGGATGGCGATGCCGTCCAGCGCGCTTTCAAGCGTTATTTCGCGCCCTTTGGGATGTCCGGCGCGCAGCAATTTCTGGCTGGCGTCGGTCCACAGGGCCTTGGTAATATTATAGACCAGCGCCTCGTCCGCCGCTTCGCTGACGATCCATTGGGCGCCGACGCTGACGGTGTTGACCTCGCCGATCCCCTCATAGGTATCGGCCGGGATGGAACTGCGGGTCAGGAAGCCGTATTTGTCGATCAGCACGTCGATTTCCGGTCCCTCGATCGGGATCAACTCGGCGCCGGCGGTTTTGGCCAGCTCGACAACCGCATTGGCGGGATATCCGGCGACGATGAAGAAGGCGTCCAGCGCGCCCCTCTTCATCTTTTCGATCGCCGGGATCGGTTTCATATAGGATGCTTTGAGGTCTTTTTCGTCGAGACCGAAGGCGCTCAGGATCAGTCTTGAATCGACCAGGGTTCCCGACCCTTGTTCGTCCAGCGATACCCGTTTGCCGGCAAGATCCAGGATCGAGCGGATATTCGAGCCTTTGCGTGCCACCAGATGGATGGATTCGGGATAAAGGCTGGCGATCGCGCGGATGCCGCTCACCTTGCCGGTTTCCAGATATATGGTGGTGCCGGTATGGGCCCAGTAGGCAACATCGGACTGCGCAAAACCGGTATCGACGCGGCCGGCGGCGATGGCTTCGATATTGGCGACCGAGCCATTGGAGGACTGGGCAACCGCGACCAGACCCGGTACGCCGCAGCTGCCGCCCTTGTCGCAAGGCCGTGAACCGGGCGGGTTGCTGATTGCCTGTGCGATCAGGCCGCCGACCGGATAATAGGTACCGCCGACTCCGCCCGTGGCGATTCGCAGGAACGTGATTTCTTCCGACGCGCGGCCGGATGTGGTTCCCAGCACGGTCAAAATGGCCAGTACAGCCGCGACAAAACGAAGCATGGAGTAGACCCTCGGCGGA
>CAXMQC010000294.1:0-4161 GCA_964195285.1 Akkermansiaceae bacterium | reverse complement strand
ACGCCCCACACCACGATGGCGCCAAACAACAGGGCAAGGACCGCCAGTTTCCCGCCGCCGCTGGGCAGGATCTTTTTCATCCGGTCCTGGCTGCGCCGCAGCAATTCCTCGATATCCGGGGGTTGCGCGCCGCCCCCACCGCCACCGCCGCCCCAAGGGCCCTTGCCGCCACCGCCGCCGCCCCAAGGGCCACCGCCGCCGCCGCTACCGCCGCCGCCATTCTGATTTGACCAAGGCATATCTGTTGCTTTCCGCCGCTGTTAATCGAAAACGTCTATTAAAAAACTCGTATCCAATCACCGGCGGGGGGTTCCCAACCGGCGCTGTAGTGACATATATGACTTCGAGCCCGCCAGCGCAAACCCAACCCGGTGCATGGCGGCACTATTTTTCATGGTGTACGAAGGAAAATTCGCATGGCGCAGGTGACCGAACAGCAAATTCTCGATGCGTTGAAGGCGGTGGCCGACCCCGATACCGGCCAGGATGTCGTCTCCGCGGGCATGGTTTCCGGCCTGGTGATCAAGGACGGTAACGTCGCCTTCGCGCTGGAGGTCGATCCCCAGCGCGGCCCGAACCTGGAGCCGATGCGCAAGGCGGCGGAAAAGACTGTTCATGCGATGGATGGCATCTTGTCGGTCAGCGTGGTGCTGACCGCCGAGTCCCGGACCCAGCAGACGCCCCAGCCCGACCGGATGCAAGGCGGACAGCAGGGTGGGCATCAGGGCGGGCATCAGGGGGGGCAGGCCGGCCATGGCGGCGCCAAGGATGCGATCCCCGGCATTCCCGGCATCAAGCACATCATCGCCGTGGCCAGCGGCAAGGGTGGCGTCGGCAAATCCACCGTCTCGGTCAATCTGGCGCTGGCGCTGGCGCTCGACGGCCACAAGGTCGGCATGATGGACGCCGATATCTACGGCCCCTCGCAGCCCCGCATGATGGGCCTGTCCGGTCAGCCGAACAGCAAGGACGGCAAGATTCTCGAGCCGATGGAGAATTACGGCGTCAAATGCATGTCGATGGGCTTCCTGGTGCCCGACGACACGCCGATGATCTGGCGCGGCCCGATGGTGATGAGCGCGATCCAGCAGTTATTGCGCGAGGTCAATTGGGGCGAGCTCGACGTGCTGGTGGTCGACATGCCGCCGGGCACCGGCGACGCGCAATTGACCATGGCCCAGCAGGTGCCCTTGGCCGGCGCCGTGATCGTCTCGACCCCGCAGGACATCGCCCTGTTGGACGCCCGCAAGGGCCTGAACATGTTCCGCAAGGTCGAGGTGCCGGTGCTTGGCATAATTGAGAATATGAGCTACTTCGCCTGCCCAAGCTGCGGCCACCGGTCCGAGATATTCAGCCATGGCGGCGCCCAAAAGGAGGCCGAGCGCCTGGGCGTCGATTTCCTCGGCGAAGTCCCGCTGGACATCGAAATCCGCGAAACCTCCGACGGCGGCCACCCGATCGTGGTCTCCAAGCCCGACAGCGAGAATGCCATAATTTTCCGCCAGATCGGCCAGCGCGTCTGGGCCAGCCTGGACAACACCGGGGCCAGGGCGATGCCGAAGATTCTGGTGCAATAGCAAAGTCTAAGTCACGCGCCCCGCAGGCGCTTGCGTGCGCCGACCTGTCGTCGTATGAGGATGCGAGCCGCTTCGGGCGGCAAACGAACGACAGGGAGACCCGGCGCCATGGCCGACATGCTCAAGACAATTTCGCCGGTGGACGGCAGTGTTTATGTAGAGCGGCCGCTGGCCGGCGGCACGGCGATCGAGGCGGCGCTGGCCGGCGCGGTGCGGGCCCAGGCCGCATGGCGGGCGGTGCCGATGGGCGAGCGCCAGGCCATCCTGGGCCATGCAGTGGACGCCTTCGTCGCGATGTCCGACGCCGTCGCCGAAGAGCTGACCTGGCAAATGGGGCGCCCGCTATCGCAGTCGCCGGGCGAGGTGCGCGGCTTCGAGGAGCGCGCCCGCTATATGATCGAGGCCGCGCCCCGGGCGCTCGCCGAAATCGAGGCCGAGCCGAAGCAAGGCTTTCGCCGCTTCATCACCCGTGAAGCGCTGGGCGTCGTCGCCGTGGTCGCGCCGTGGAATTTTCCCTACCTGACCTCGGTCAATTCGGTGATCCCGGCCTTGATGGCGGGCAATGCGGTGGTCTTGAAACATTCGCACCAGACGCCGCTCTGCGCCGAACGCTATGCCCAGGCGCTGGCCGCGGCGGGCCTGCCCGAGGGCGTGTTCCAGGTCCTGCATATGAGCCACGCCAGCACCGAGAAACTGATCCAGGACAGCCGCGTCGATTATGTGGCTTTCACCGGCTCGGTGCCTGGCGGTCATTCGATTCAGCAATCGCTCGCCGGGCGCTTCATCGGCGCCGGCATGGAGTTGGGCGGCAAGGACCCGGCCTATGTGCGGGCCGACGCGGATCTGGGTTTTTCGGTCGAGAACCTGGTCGACGGGGCCTTCTTCAATTCCGGCCAGTCCTGCTGCGGAATCGAGCGCATTTATGTGCATGACAGCCTGTATGACGGCTTCGTCGAGGGCTTCGTCGAGGTGACCCGCAAATACCGGCTGGGCAATCCGCTGGAGGCCGACACCAATATCGGCCCGATGGTGCGCGCCGCCGCCGCCGACTTCGTGCGCGGCCAGATCGCCGACGCGGTCAAGGCCGGCGCGCGTTCCCTGGTCGACGCTGGCGAATTCCCCGCCGACGCGCCCGGCACGCCCTACATGGCGCCCCAGGTGCTGGTCGATGTAGACCATTCCATGCGGGTGATGACAGAGGAGAGCTTCGGCCCCGTCATCGGCATCATGAAGGTGGCCTCCGACGACGAGGCCGTGGCGCTGATGAATGACAGCGAGTTCGGGCTGACGGCCTCGGTCTGGACCGGGGATGCCGACGCCGCGATCGCGGTCGGCGAAAAGGTCGAGACCGGCACCTGGTTCATGAATCGCTGCGATTACCTCGACCCGGCGCTGGCCTGGACCGGCGTGAAAAATTCCGGCCGCGGCTGCACGCTGTCGGTGGTCGGTTACGAACATCTGACGAGACCGAAGAGTTATCACCTGCGGGTGGCGGTATAGATGCTGGCTGACGGCTACCAACAGGGAGTGTTTTAATGAGTTTCGATCCCGCCGCCGTTACCGGCAACTGGAACTACCCCACCAAGATGATTGTCGGGCCGGGGCGCATCGCCGAGCTGGCGGATGCCTGCCGCGCGCAGGGCATGGCGCGGCCGCTGCTGGTCACCGACCCGGGCATCGCGGCCCTGCCGATGGTCGCCGATGCCATCGCGGCCAATCAGGCTGGCGGCCTGCCCACTGGCCTCTACAGCAAGGTCAAGGGCAATCCGATTGGGCGCAATGTCGAAGACGGGGTCAGGATCTACCGCGAGGGTGGCCATGACGGGGTGATCGCGTTTGGTGGCGGCAGCGGACTGGACGCCGCCAAGGCGGTGGCCCTGATGGCCGGCCAGGACCGGCCGATCTGGGATTTCGAGGATGTCGGCGACAACTGGACCCGCGTGAAGGAAGACGGCGTGGCCCCGATCGTCGCCGTGCCGACCACGGCCGGCACCGGCTCCGAGGTCGGGCGTGCCAGTGTGATTACCAACGAACAGACGCACGAGAAGAAGATCATTTTCCACCCGCTGATGCTGCCTGGCGTGGTGATCTCGGACCCCGAACTCACCGTCGGTCTGCCGCCGCATATCACGGCCGCTACCGGCATCGACGCCTTCGTTCATTGTTTCGAGGCCTACTGCGCGCCCGGCTACCACCCGATGGCCGAGGGCATCGCGCTGGAGGGCATGCGGCTGATCAAGGAGTTCCTGCCCCGGGCCTATCACAATGGCGGCGATATCGAGGCGCGCACCCATATGCTGGTCGCGGCCTCCATGGGAGCGACCGCCTTCCAGAAAGGGCTGGGCGGGGTGCATTCCATCGCCCATGCGGTGGGCGCCATGTACGACACCCATCACGGCCTGACCAATGCGGTGCTGTTGCCTTATGTGATGCAGTTCAACCGGCCGGCGATCGAGGCGCGGATGGATTTGCTGTGCCAGGTGCTCGGCTTGCGCGATGTCGGCTATGGCGCGCTGCTGGAGTGGGTCATACAGTTCCGTGCCGACCTCGGCATTCCCGACAACCTGGCGCTTATGGAAGTGCC